>JAEXRB010000318.1 GCA_023438325.1 Pseudomonadota bacterium
GGGCCACGGCCCATGCCGCCGCCGGGCTGCGCCGGGCGCGCAGGTGCGCGCGGGGGGGCGGTCGATGGGCTGCTGGATGTATCCGTCAGGCGCAGGCTGAGGGTTTCCTTGACGCCACCGCGCGAAAGCACCACGACGCCGGCCATGATCTGATCCAGCCGTGCATCGCCCGGCAGCATGTCGCCCACGCGGTAGGAAGTGTCGGTGCCCTGCTCGTCGGCAATGATCGCGATGCCGCCTTCGGGGCGAGTCTCATTGAAGGTGCCGCGCAGGGTGAGCTTGAGCGCGGTTTCCTGCATCTTCGCTTGCGCCAGTGTGGACAGATCGACGATGCCTTGGGCATCGCCGAACAGATGCCACTTGCCGATCTGGCCACGTGCGGCCGGCGCATCGAGCGCAGGCAGCGCCGAGGTTGGCGCCGGCGCGGGCAAATCCGGCCCGGCCAGAAGCAGCAGGGCCAAGGCCACCAGCTTCCAGGCGCAGAACACGAAAGCTCCCGCAAGCACGAGGCGCGCCAGCCAAGGCGAGGCACGCAGCGGGCGTGGCAGGGTCAGCGCATCGAGCATGGGGACGAATCAGGCCGAAAGGTGGGCCGGCGAACTGTAGCAAACCCCTGCGCCAAACGCCGCCCGGTCAGTGACGTGAAGGCGGGCGTTTGAAGAAACTTCCGACGCGACGCTTGATCTTGGAGAGCAACGATTCCACCGGCTCTGCTACAGGTGCCGGTGCGCCGGGCTTTTCGATTCGATCGCCATGCAGCAGGCGCGCCTCGACCTTCTCGCGTGCCTCGCGCTGACGACGGCCGCCACGACGGCGACGCTTGCGCGGAACATCCGCCGCAGCATCCGTTGCAGGCACATCCGATGGCGCGACAGCGGCGTTTTCCTTGGGAGCATCCTGCGTGTCGTCCTGACGACGCTCACCGCGTGGATTGCGACGCTGCGAAGAGCGCCCCGCACCGTCGCGCGGCGCACGCTCGGCACTCCGCTCGCCGCTGCGCTCACCATTGCCGGCGCTGCGACGGCGACGCCGTGGTGCCGCACCATCACGTCCGCCTTCGCCCTTCTCGGCAGCCTTCTGCTCACGCACTTCGCGATAGATTTCGCCGATGCTGTCGCCATCGTCCTCGCCTTCCTGCAACGGCGCGCGCTCGGGGCGCGGCAGTGCGGTCAGAAGCTCGGGCGTGACCTGCCCTACGGGGATCTTCTGCTCGATGTAAGCCTCGATGTCCGGCAGGCTCATCGCGTACATCTCGCAGGCAAAGCTGATCGCATCGCCTTCTTCGCCCAGACGCGCAGTGCGGCCGATGCGGTGGACATAATCCTCCGCGTCAAATGGCAGGTCGTAGTTGTAGACGTACTTGATGCCATCGATGTGGAGGCCACGTGCAGCCACGTCGGTGGCCACGAGGATTTCCAGGGTGCCGGCCTGAAACTTCCTGAGCAGCGATTCGCGCTTTTTCTGCGGCACATCGCCAGACAGCACACCGACGCGATAGCCGGCCTTTTCCAGCGCCTTGGCAACGCGTTCGACGAACACCTTGGTGTTGACGAACACCATCGTGCGCGCACCCTCGCTGCGCGACAGCAAGCCGAGCAGCAGCGGCAGCTTTTCTTCGTTGGACGGGAAATACACCACCTGCCGCACGCGCGCGGCGGTGATGGTTTCAGTCTCCACGACGAGTTTTTCCGGCTCGTTCATGTGTTCATAGGCCAGTTCCAGCACGCGATGGGAAAGCGTGGCCGAGAACAGCAGCGTCTGGCGCGTGGTGCGCGCCGGCATGCGACGCAGCAGGAAACGGATGTCCTTGATGAAGCCCAGGTCGAACATGCGATCGGCTTCGTCCAGCACGCAGATTTCACACGCGTGCAGTGACACCACCTTGTGCTGCTTGACGTAGTCGATCAGGCGGCCGGGCGTGGCGATGATGACGTCCGCGCCCTGCTGCAACAGCTCACGCTGCTTGTCGTAATCCACACCGCCATAGACCAGGGCGAACTTGAGGCCAAGATCGGACGCGAACTTGACCGCATCCTTGTGGATCTGGATCGCCAGCTCGCGCGTGGGCGCCAGAATCAGCGCACGCGGATCTTCCGGCTTGCGCTCGGCCAGCGCCGGCTGCGTCAACAGCCGATTCACCACCGCCACAAGGAAAGCCAGTGTCTTGCCGGTGCCGGTCTGGGCCTGACCGGCGACATCACGCGCCGCCAGCGCCACCGGCAAGGTCATGGCCTGAATCGGCGTACAGCGGGAAAACCCGGCGGACTCCAACCCGGCCAGCAGCGAAGGCGCCAGCGGCAGGCTGGAGAAGGTGATATCGGTCAGCGGTTTGTCGCTCATGGTTTCCTTGGGGGAAGGTGGGCCGGGCGTCTGGTGGAAAGCGCTCGCCGTCGTGAGGAAGCGCTTGCAAGCCGGGCAGGGAGGGATGTGAATGAAGATGCGGCGGTGAAACGGCAGCGGAACGGTTCGTCCCGCGCCTGCCGTCAGCGATCTTGCATGGGCCAGAGG
>JAEXRB010000032.1 GCA_023438325.1 Pseudomonadota bacterium
AGCCTGAAACGGTCCTTGCACGAGGGTGAAACGCGTCACATTGGTGGTATTGACGCCGCCGCGCATCTTCGATGCTGCCATGGCGTGTGTGTGCTTCGATGATTCCTCGCCTTCGTCATCTCATCGGGTCTGCACCGTGATCAGTGCGCAGTTGGATCGACGAGCCGCGGGCCGAATATCGGGCAAGGTGAGGGGCGGGATCATCCTGGTTTGGCGTGGGGCGGTGCGATCAGATCAGTCGATGGGCAAGCGCGTGTCAGCCATTGAGGGGGTCGTGATTCTTGGCCAAAGCCTCCAGCACCGCCATCCGCACCGCCACACCATTGGAAACCTGATCCAGAATGGCCGATTGCGGGCCATCGGCGACGGCGTCGGCGATTTCCACGCCACGGTTCATCGGGCCAGGATGCAGCACGATGGCATCGGGTTTTGCCAGAGCAAGCCGTTCGGGTGACAGGCCCCAGTCGCGGTAATACTCCTCCAGCGAGTTGACCAGGCCTTCATCCATGCGCTCGCGTTGCAGGCGCAGCATCATCACCACGTCGCAGCCATCCAGCGCCGCATCGAGCGATTCGGCGATCTGTACGCCGGAAAAACAGGCTTCGTCTGCGTCGGGCAGCAGCGTAGGCGGTGCGGCGAGGCGCAGATCGGTAACGCCGAGCATGCGCAGCGCCTGAGCATCCGAGCGTGCCACGCGCGAGTGGCGGATATCGCCGACGATGGTCACCGACAGGCGTGAAAAATCTTCGCCTTTGCGCTGGCGGATCGTGAGCATGTCCAGCAGGCCCTGGGTGGGATGCGAGCTGCGACCGTCGCCGGCACTGACCACGCTGCTGCCATCGGCTGCCGCGCTGGCAAGTGAGCCCAGTACGTTGCTGTGGGTGTGGCGAACCACGAACAGGCTGGCGCCCATGGCCTCCAGATTGCGCAGCGTGTCGACGAGGGTTTCGCCCTTGCGCGTGGAGGAACTGTCGGCGTTGAAGTTCAGTACGTCCGCGCCGAGCCGCTTGGCCGCCAGTTGGAACGACGCGCGGGTGCGTGTGGAGGGTTCGAAGAACAGATTGGCGACGGTAAGGCCGCGCAGCGGACGATGGGCGCTGCGGCCCAGTGCGATGGGGCGGAGTGTCTGGGCCGCATCGAGCAGGCTGCCGAGCGCATCGCGCGAGAGGTCTTCCAGTGAGAGCAGGTGGCGCATGTTGGATTCCGTGTGAATCAGCGTGTCGGAAGTGAAGGTTCACCCAGCCAGCGTTCGATGATGATCTGCGCGGCCAGGGCATCGAGTGCCTGTGCATCGCGCCGCCGTGCTTGTCCGTTGCGGCGTTTTTCAGCGAAACGGCGATCGGCTTCGCGCGAGCTGGAGCGCTCGTCGATCATGTCCACGGGGAGGTTGAAGCGGGTTTCGGCTTCGCGTGCGAAGCGGCGTGCCATGTGTGTGGCCGGTTGTGCTTCGCCATCCAGCGTCAGGGGTTCGCCGACCACGAGTCGATCCGGCCGCCATTCGCGCACCAGGGCTGCGACTGCGTTCCAATCCGGGCCATCGTCGCGTGCGGCGACCATTGCGATGGCGCGCGCCGTGCGCGAGAGCGTGTTGCCGACGGCCACGCCGATGCGACGTGCGCCGACATCGAAGCCGAGTACGCAGATGGCAGGAGTTTCCGACATCGTCATGCGTGGCCGCTGTAGCTGGTGAGCGCGCTCGGATCGATGCCGATCAGTCGCGCAGCGGCGTTCCAGCGTGCCGGTAGCGGCAGTTCGAACACGATATCCGGTGCGGCATCCACCGAGAGCCAGACGTGTTCGCGCAGTTCGCTTTCCAGTTGCTGCGCATCCCAGCCGGCGTAACCCAGTGCCACCGTGGCATGGCGGGGGCCATCGCCGCGCGCCATGGCTTCGAGTACATCGCGCGAGGTGGTCAGGTGGATGTGCTCGGAAATCGGCAGCGTGGAAATGTAGGGGCCGGCGTCCGGGCTGTGCAGCACGAAGCCGCGTTCCGGCTCGACGGGGCCGCCGGCCAGCACCGGCTGCGCGGCCAGTCTTGCATCGACTTCGCCAATGCCCATCTGCGCCATCACTTCGCCCAACAGGTATTCCGATGCGCGGTTGAGCACCAGCCCCATCGCGCCCTCCGCGCTGTGATGGCAGAGCAGCGCGACGCCGCCACTGAAGTTTGGATCGTCCATGCCAGGCATGGCGATCAGGAAGTGGTTGGCGAGCGAGGCAGGCGCGTGCATGGAGCGCATTGTAGTGCGTTACCCCTCCGCGTCGCCCGATCACACCCATGGTGTTCGAGGGGCCGGCGGAAGGAGGGGCGCGGAAGGGCTGCGCATGGCTGCACGGCGGCAAGACCGCGCCCGCCGCGTTGCTCAGCGGCTCTGCATGACGTTGCCGGGCAGATAGTGCCAAGTACGTGTGATGTGCAGGACGTCGGTGCCGTCGCCGGTATCGGGCAATGGCCCGAAGGGTTCGGAAAGGCGCACCGTGCGCATCGCGGCCTCGTCCAGAACCGCGATGCCACTGGGCTGCACGATGGTGATGTCCTCGATGCTGCCGTCGCGGCGCACGGCCACGGTCAGCACCAGTTGGCCGACCAGGCTGCGGCGGCGTGCCTCGTCCGGGTAATTGAGGTTGCCGATGCGCTCCACCCGGGCTTGCCAGGCGCGCAGATAAGCGGCGTATTCGTATTCACGGGTATTGGCCGAAACGAACTTGCGTTTGGGGCGTTTGGCGTACTGTTGCTCGCGTCGCTCCACCGAGGCGGCCAGGCGCGCCATTTCCAGGCTGCGCTCGATCAGGTCGCGGCTGGTGGGCAGTGGCGCTGTGGGCGTGGCGATCACCTGGTTGGAATCAACCTGCTGCGCGGCAGGTGTTTGGGCGGCGACCATGGCCTCGCGCGTGTGCATTTGCGGGCGTGGTGCGCCAGCTTCCATCGGTACCGGGGCGATGCCGGGGGCCGGGTTGGGTGCGGGGGCCGGTTGCATTTCGCTGGGGCGCTGCGGGGTTTCGGCTTCACCGCCCCCGGATTGGTTGGCCTGGGCAAGGAAATCGGCCTTGTCCGGCGCTTCGTTCGAGTGGGTTTGCACCAAAATCACGTCGAGCGTGGGCAATACCGGCGCCGGATCGTCGATGGAAAAGCCGATGCCCAGCGCCAGAACGCCGTGCGCGATGAGGGAGAACACCAGGGTGGCCGCCAGCCGGTCGCCACTGGTTACGCGGGGTGTTGCGCTCACGCGATCGACGCCTCGATGCGATCGAACAAGTCGCCGGCGATGTTGAGGCCGAATTGGGCGTCCAGTTCGCGCATGCAGGTGGGGCTGGTGACGTTGACTTCGGTGAGCCAGTCACCAATCACGTCCAGCCCGACCAGGCGCATGCCGCGACGTCGCAGTTCCGGCCCGACGTGTGCGGCGATCCAGCGATCGCGCTCGGTCAACGGTCGGCCTTCGCCGCGTCCGCCGGCGGCGAGGTTGCCGCGGAATTCGTCGCCCTGCGGGATGCGCGCCAGGCAATAAGGCACCGGTTCGCCGTCGATCAGCAGAATGCGTTTGTCACCATCGACAATCTCCGGCAGGTACTTCTGCGCCATCGCGAACTGGCGGCCGCCATCGGTCAGGGTTTCCAGTATCACGTTGAGGTTGGCCTCGCCGGCGCGAGCCCGGAAGATCGAGCGTCCGCCCATGCCATCCAGCGGCTTGAGCACGCAGTCACCATGCTCGGCCACGAAGGCCTTGAGCGTGGCGGCATCGCCTGAAACCATGGTCGGCGGACAGCATTGCGGGAACAGCAGCGCGGCCAGCTTTTCATTCATGTCGCGCAGGCCTTGGGGGTCATTCACCACCATCGTGCCATCCCGTTGTGCCATGCCAAGAATCTGGGTGGCGTGCAGGTAAGCGGCATCCACCGGCGGATCGGTGCGCATGAAGGCCACATCGAATTGCCGCAGTGCACGCAGCTGCGGCTGACCGGGGGTGAACCAGTCGCGCGGATCGTCACGCACCGTGACCGGCGTGGCCCGTACCTGTGCGGTGCCATCATGGACCCGGAGGTCGGAAATTTCGGCCACGTGCACCCGGTGCCCACGCCGCTGGGCCTCCAGCAACAGTGCGAAACTCGTGTCTTTGACAATCTTGATCGACCCGATCGGATCCATCACCACGATCACTTCCAGCGCCACGATTCCACCTTGTGCGTGCC
>JAEXRB010000062.1 GCA_023438325.1 Pseudomonadota bacterium
GGACAAGGGAGCGCCCTACGCGCGCTGTCTGGTCAGCCTGTCGCGCGGCGGCGCGGATGCCGATGTGACGCGCGAGTTCGATCTTGAAAAGAAGGCCTGGATCGAAGGCGGCTTCTTCCGCCCCGAAGCCAAGGGCAGCCTGTCCTGGATCGACGAGAACACGGTGTATGTGGCCACCGATTTCGGCGAAGGTTCGATGACCACGTCCGGCTACGCCCGCATCGTCAAGGAATGGAAGCGCGGCACGCCGATGAGCGAGGCCAGGGTCATCTACGAAGGCACCTCGACCGACATGGCGGTTGGCGCGTTCCACGATGACACGCCGGGTTTCGAGCGCGATTTCGTGTACCGCTCGCTGGCCTTCTACAACAACGAGCTGTACCTGCGGAGCGACGACGGCACGCTGACCAAGATCGACGTGCCCAACAGCGTGGAAAAGGGCGTGCGGCGCGAATGGCTGACGCTGGAACTGCGCGAGCCCTGGACGGTGAATGGCGTGACCTATCCACAGGGGGCATTGCTTGCCACACGGTTCGACGATTTCCTCGCCGGCAAGCGCGATTTTTCCGTGGTGTTCCAGCCCGACGAGCACAGCTCGCTCGCCGGCTTCGGTGCCACCAAGGACTACTACTACATCAACGTGCTGGAGGATGTGAAGAACCGCATCTATCTGGTCAAGCCGAGCCACAGCGGCATATGGGAGCGCACCCCGCTGCCCAACCTGCCGCAGTTCGGCACGGTCAGTGTCAGCGCGGTGGATGACGAAGATTCCAATGATTTCTTCATGACCGTCACCGACTACCTCACGCCCACCTCGCTGTATCTGGGCACCATCGGCGGCGGCGCACCGGAGCTTTTGAAGCAGTTGCCGGCGTTCTTCGATGCCAGCGCCTTCGAGATCAGCCAGAACTTCGCCACCAGCAAGGACGGCACCAAGGTGCCTTACTTCATGGTGTCCAGGAAGGGCATGAAGCTCGATGGCAGCAACCCGACCTTGCTCTACGGCTACGGTGGTTTCGAGATTTCCCTGACACCCGGCTACAGCGCCGGCGTGGGCAAGGGCTGGCTGGAGCAGGGCGGCGTGTACGTGGTCGGCAACATCCGTGGCGGTGGCGAGTACGGCCCGCGCTGGCATCAGGCCGCACTCAAGCAGAACCGCAACCGCGCCTACGAGGATTTCGCTGCCGTGGCGGAAGACCTCATCGCCCGGAAGATCACCTCACCCAAGCATCTCGGCATTCAAGGCGGCAGCAATGGCGGCCTGCTGATGGGCAACATGACGGTGATGTATCCCGAGCTGTTTGGTGCGGTGGTATGCCAGGTGCCGTTGCTGGACATGAAGCGCTACAGCAAGCTGCTTGCCGGCGCTTCGTGGATGGCCGAATACGGCGATCCGGACACGGCTGACTGGGAGTTCCTGAAGGCGTACTCGCCTTACCAGAACGTCAAGGCCGATGTGGCCTATCCGCCGGTGCTGTTCACCACCTCCACGCGCGATGACCGCGTGCATCCGGGTCACGCCCGCAAGATGTTCGCGCGGATGAAGGAACAGGGTCACGATGTGAGCTACTACGAGAACATCGAGGGCGGCCACGGTGGCGCCGCCGACAACCGCCAGCGCGCCCACATGCAGGCACTGGCCTACACCTTCCTGAAGCAACGTTTGTTCGGCGAAGGCGGCGCGCAATGAGAGCCATGCGCCTGACTGGTATGGCGCTGGCCTTCGGCATGGTTGCGGCGTGTTCTCCCACGCCGCAGCTCGATGATACTGGCAGCGAGGAAGTGGACATGTCCGGGCCACCGATTGCCGCAACGCACGCCCATCAGGTGGTGTCGCCATCGGGGGCCAGCCGGGAAGATCCGTACTACTGGTTGCGCGACGACAGCCGGCAAAACCCGGAAGTGATCGCGTATCTGGGCGCCGAGAACGCCTACGCCGACACCGTTGTTGCGCCACTGCGCGAAACGCGCGAAACGCTTTACGAGGAAATCGTCGCGCGCATCAAGTCCGACGATGCCAGCATGCCGTTCCTGCGCAAGGGCTACTGGTACTACAGCCGTTTCGAGGAAGGTGGCCAGTACCCGATCCATGCGCGCCGCCAAGGCAGCATGGACGCAGCCGAGGAAATCCTGCTCGATGGCAATGCCTTGGCCGAAGGCAAGGGGTATTTCCAGATCGGCAGCTATGCCGTCAGCCCGAACGGAAAGCTGCTGGCGTGGGTGGAAGACGATGTGGGTCGTCGCCAGTACGTCCTGCGCATCAAGGAGCTTGCCACCGGCGCGCTGCTGGAGGATCGCGTCGAAGGCATCGCACCGATGCTGGCGTGGGGTGCGGATGAAAGCACCCTGTATTTCATCGAGAACGATCCGGCCACATTGCTCGGCAAACGCGTCAAGGCGCATCGCCTTGGCACGCCCGCCAGTGACGACGTGCTGGTGTACGAGGAAGCTGACGAAACCTTCTACATGTCGATCTTCCGCACCCGCTCGGAGAAGTACCTGTGCATCGCGCTGGAGAGCACGGTATCCAGCGAAATGCGCTGCGCCGAACTGGCCAACCCTTCGCAATTCAGCGTGTTTGCACCGCGTCAGCGCGACTTCCTCTATGACGCAGATCACCACGACGGCCGCTGGGTCATCCGCACCGATTGGGATGCGCCGAACTTCCGCCTGATGACGGTGGCCGAGGATCAGGCAGGCGACCGTGCCCGCTGGCAGGAATGGATCGCGCACGACGAGGACGTGTTCCTTTCCGGCGCCGAACTGTTCGATGGATTCGTCGCGCTGGGCGAGCGCTCCGAAGGCCTGCGCCGCATCCGCGTGCTGCCGAAATCCGGCGAGCCTTTCATCGTGAGTGCGGACGAATCGGCCTACACCATGGCGTTGTCGGTCAACGCGGAACCTTCGACCGAATGGCTGCGTTACATCTACACCTCGCTCACCACGCCGCAGACCACCTACGAAGTCAGCGTGAAAACCGGCGAGCGCCGCCTGCTCAAGACGGACCCGGTGATCGGTTACGACGCCAGCCAGTACGTCACCGAGCGCATCTGGGCGACAGCCCGCGACGGCACGAAGGTTCCCGTTTCGCTCGTGCATCACAAGGATTTCAAGCGTGATGGCAAGGCCGCGTTGTTGCAGTACGCCTATGGCTCCTATGGCAACTCGGTGGATCCGCGCTTCAGCGTTTCCGTGCCCAGCCTGCTGGATCGTGGCGTGGTGTATGCCATTGCCCATATCCGTGGCGGCCAGGAAATGGGCCGGCACTGGTACGAGGACGGCAAGCTGCTGAAAAAGATCAACACCTTCACCGATTTCATCGATGTGACCGAGCATCTGGTGAAGGAAGGTTATGCCGCGCCGGATCGGGTGGCAGCCGCAGGCGGCAGCGCGGGTGGATTGTTGATCGGTGCCGTGGCCAACATGGCGCCGCAGGATTACGCGGTGATGAATGCCGGCGTGCCCTTCGTGGATGTCGTCACCACCATGCTCGATACCTCGATTCCGCTCACCACCAACGAGTACGACGAATGGGGCAATCCGGAAAATCCCGAGTTCTACGCGTACATGCTGTCCTATTCGCCCTACGATCAGGTCAAGGCGCAGGCGTATCCGGCCCTGTACGTGGACACCGGCCTGTGGGATTCGCAGGTGC
>JAEXRB010000084.1 GCA_023438325.1 Pseudomonadota bacterium
GCGTACTCGTGGGCGCAGCGATGGGTTCGGAAACCACGGCCGCCGCTACCGGCGCGGTCGGCGTGCTGCGACGCGACTCAATGGCGATGAAGCCTTTCTGCGGCTACAACTACGGCGACTACTTCGCGCACTGGCTCTCGTTCGACAAACCCGATGCCAAGCTGCCGAAAATCTTCCACGTCAACTGGTTCCGCAAGGGCGCCGACGGCAAGTTCCTGTGGCCTGGCTTCGGCGACAACCTGCGCGTGCTCGAATGGATCATCGCGCGCTGCACCGGCAAGATCGGCGCACAGGAAACGCCCATCGGCCTGCTGCCACGTGCGGGCGACCTGGATACCGAAGGGCTGGATCTTTCCGATGCCGCGCTGAACGAACTGCTGCACATCGACATCCCAGGCTGGCGCAGCGAAATCGCCGATACCGGCGTTTATCTGGATTCGTTCGCAGAACGCACCCCGGCCCGATTGCGCGAGGAGCAGCAGCGCGTGGCGGCAGCGCTGGAATAATGCCGGAAGGGCGGGTGACAGCAGCGATCAGCCGCTGCGCCCGCCCCGGATCAACTGCATGAACTCGGCCCGCGTGCGTGCATCCTCGCGGAAATCGCCGAGCATCTGGCTGGTGATCATGCTGACGCCGCGCTTGTGCACACCGCGCGTGGTCATGCACTGGTGCACGGCCTCGATCACCACCGCCACGCCACGCGGCTTGAGCACATCGTCGATGCAATGGGCGATCTGCGCGTTGAGCTTTTCCTGCACCTGAAAGCGGCGCGCGAAGCCTTCCACCACACGTGCCAGCTTGCTGATGCCCACCACTTTGTTGGTCGGCAGATACCCCACATGAGCGCGACCGATGATGGGCGCCATGTGATGTTCGCAATGGCTTTCAAATTCGATGTCGCGCAGGACGATCATCTCGTCGTAGCCGGCCACTTCCTCGAAAGTGCGACGCAGGTATTCGGCCGGTTCCACGGCATAGCCGGAAAACCAATCGCGATAGGCCTTGGCCACGCGCTTGGGTGTATCGATCAAGCCTTCGCGTGACGGGTCTTCGCCCGCCCACCGCAACAGCGTGCGAACCGCGGCTTCAGCGGCAGCCTGATCGACCGGCGCATCGTCTTTATGACTCATAACATTCCTCTCCCGGCTGCGACTCAACGCCGCAGCGTGTCGAAATCCGGCACTTCGAACTCGTAGTCTGGCAGCAGATAGTCGGGCATCTCTTCGCTGCAATCCACGATCTGGCAACGGCGACGCTGCAGATAGGCATCACGCACCAGCAGATACGGATCGCTGGCGCCCTGCATGAAGGATTCGAACGGCAGCACCGAAGCGCGTGCATCCACGCCATAGAGAATGCTGACTTCCGCACCCTCACGCCGTGCCAGCCAACTGATCGGGCTGACCGTCGCACTGACGCCCTTGCCCCAACCATCGCGCACCGTGCCCGGCCCGAAAATCGGCAGCACTAGATAACGCGAATCCTGCCAGCCCCATTGCGCGAGCGTCTGGCCGAAATCGCGTTGGCGCAGCGGAATGCCCGCTTCGGTTGCCGGGTCGAGAATGCCCGCCAGCCCAAGCGTGGCATTCATCAGGAACCGTCCGAATGCGGTACCGGCCTGTCCGGGATGGCCTTGCAGCAACAGATTCACGGCCGACACCGGTTGTTGCAGATTGCCGAAGAAATTGGAAACACCCTTGCGCACCACGCGCGGCGTGACGGTGGCATAGCCTTTTGCGACCGGGCGCAAAAGGGCGCTGTCGAGCACGTGATTGAAGGCGTACATCTTGCGGTTGAAGCCTTCCCACGGATCCTGCGACGAGGCCACGTGTGCCTGTGCCGCATCCGATTCCGCTACCGCCGCCGCGCCTGCCGCGGCATCGTCCGCGGCCAACGGACGCGCGTTCTTGCCAGCGCAGGCGGCCAGCACCAGCAACAACGCCAACATCAGGATGCGTGCAAACGGATTCATGCTTCAGCCTTTCCCGAATCATCCAGACGGTGTGCCCGACATAGCGCACGATAGCGCGCAGCACCTTCGCCGCGCACCGCCGCCGGCACCAGACCCAGAGCCGATTGCCGTGCCCGCACCCAATGCAGCAGCGAGACGCCGGCACTGTCGATGTCCTGCACATGGGAAAGGTCGAAGGCGCGAATCGCCGCCGGCTGCTCCGCGCACTGGCGAAACAACGCGGCGACAGTGGCCAGTGTGACCTGCTCGGGCAATACCCAGTCGCCGTTTGTCGCAACGTCGGTCATTGCCCACCCTGCAACTGGATTTCGCCACTGCGCAGGGCCTGGATCACCTCGTCCAGGCTGCGCGTGCGCAATTGCTCGTCGAACTGGTTGCGGTAGGTCTGCACGTAGGAAATGCCTTCGACAATCACGTCGAACACCAGCCAATCCTCGCCTTTCCTGCGGAACATGTAATCCACCTGCACCGGTTCGCCGGCACGACGCACGATGCGGCTCGCCACGCGCATCATCTGGCCGTCGCGCATCGGCGTGCTGGCAGCGATCTTCACCTCCGTACCCGGATCGATGTCCAGCAGGGCATCGGCGTATCGGCGCAACAGGCTGTCGGTGAGCGCATCGGCAAACCCGTTGATCTGCTCAGGCGTTGCTCCACGCGCATGCCGCGCCAACACCAGTTGTGCGGCATAAGGGCGATCCATCACGTCGTTGAGCTGGGATTTCACGAACTCGCGCAATTTGGCTGGATCAGCCCGGAATACCTCGCGCTGGGTTCCGATGGCATCCAGCACTGCATGAGTGCGCTCGGTCACGATGGTGGCCGGCTCGGTGGCGCCGACCAGCGTTGCGGCCGATGCCAGAAACAGCGCGAACAGGGTACGCATGAACATGGGAGGCCTCGTTGTTATTGGTTATTCAGCGCGAGCGCGCCGGGTCGGAAGCATTGTCAGCGTCGCCGGAACCTGCGTTGAACAGTAACTTCCCGACCAACTGCTCCAATACCACCGCCGGCTGGGTCAGAAGGATTTCATCGCCATCCTTGAGCGACTCTGGATCACCACCCGGCGACAGGCCGATATAGCGTTCGCCCAGCAGGCCGCTGGTGAAAATCGCCGCGCCCGTATCCGCCGGCAATTCACCGATCGCGTGCGACAGGCGCAGCGTGACCCTTGCATCGAAGTTTTCGTCCAGCACGATGGTTTCGATCTCGCCCACCTTCACGCCCGCGATCTTCACCGGCGCGCGCGCCTTCAAATCCCCCGCGTTGGTGAAATTGGCCGTGACGCGATAGGAACTGCCACCGAGGCGATCGCCGGAATTGGTCGAGGCAAACGCCAGCGCCAACGCACAGGCAAAGCCCATCAGGATGAACCCGCCCACGCTCCATTCGGTTTTGGGACTAGCCATGCTTGTTCTCCATCAATACAGCGTCGCGCTGAGCAGGAAATCCAGAAACAGCACCATCAACGAGCCATACACCACCGATTGCGTGGTGGCCACCGAGGTGCCTTCGGGCGTGGGTTTGGCGTGATAGCCCACGTAGGTGGCGATCAATGCGCAGAACACGCCGAACACGGTGGCCTTGACGAAAGCCTGTCCGTAGTCTTCATGAAAATCCACGCTCGACTGCAGCGAGGCCCAGAAATAACCCGGATCCACACCCAGCAGATATTCGGCCTGAAACCAGCCGGCCACGATCGAAAAACAGATGAACACCGCTGCCAGCAGCGGCACGCTGATGACCGCCGCGAGAAAGCGCGGCACCACCACCTTGCCGATCGGATCGATCGCCATCATCGACAGCGAGGTGATCTGATCGGTAGCGCGCATCAGGCCCAGTTCTGCCGCCATTGCAGAACCGGCACGGCCGCAGAACAGGATCGCAGTGAGCACCGGCCCCAACTCGCGGAACACGGTGAGCGAAAGCATCGTGCCCAGTGCATTGCCGGCACCGAAGGTGACCAGGGTGCGATAGCCCTGCAGGGTCATCACCAGCCCGACGAAAGCGCCGCCTACCGCGATGATCGGCACCGAACGTGCACCGATGACGTAGATCTGCCGCACCGTGTCGCGCAACTGCGGGCGCGTCAGGCGGATCGCACCGAGGATGCGGAACAGGAACAAACCGAACCGGCCCAGTGCGGCGAGGCTTTCGAGCAGACGATCAAGCATGGGCCGCCGCCTTCGTTGCGCGGTAATCAAAGCCGATGGGGCCGTCCGGCGTGCCATCCATGAACTGGCGCACGAGTGGATCGTCGCTGGCATCCAGCTCTGCCGGCGTGCCGGCGAACACGATGCCGCGATTGGCCACGATCAATACCTGATCGGAAATCGCCATCACCTCGCGCACGTTGTGGGTGATGACCAGGCTCGTCATGCCAAGCGCATCGTTGAGGCGACGAATGAGGTTCACGATGACACCGCAGGCAATCGGATCAAGGCCGGTCAGGGGCTCGTCGTAGAGCATCAGTGGCGGATCGGTGACCACCGCACGCGCCAGTGCCACGCGCCGCGCCATGCCGCCGGAAAGCTCGTTGGTTTCCAGCGCACCGGCTTCACCCAGACCCACCGCAGCCAGCTTCATGCGTACCAGTTCGCCGATCAGTTCTTCCGGCAAATCCGTATGCGTGCGCAAGGGCAGTGCGACGTTCTCGAACACATCCAGATCGCTCAGCAGGCCGTTGCCCTGCAACATCACACCCATGTGCCGACGCAACGCGAACAGACTGCGCACGCTGGGGCGCGGCAGCGATGCTTCCAATACCGTGATACGACCTTCCGATGGATCCAGCTCGCCCACCACGGCATTGAGCAAGGTGGACTTGCCCGCACCGGAAGGCCCGAGCACGGCGGTCACGCTGCCACGCGGCAGCGTGAAGCTCACGTCCGACAGGATCGTGCGTGCGCCGCGACGCAAGGTCACGCGCTCGAAAGCAACGGCAGGCGGTTGGGATCGGGACATCGCGGACGAGGCGCACTGCGACAAGGCGGTCGGCGATTATCGCCGTGACGGCGCGGCGGCACCAGCCATCAGATTCGGGCGGGATTCAGTCATCCGCCATCCGGATGGATTCGGCGGGAAGCAAGGCAAGGCACTGGCGGAGTTTGGCCGTGGCATTTTCCGAGCACCGGAGCGATCGATCATCCACGCTGCGGATCGGCCAGACACCACCGCTGTGGCAACAAAAACCACCATCGAAACCGGCAATATCGTCCAGCGTGACCGGTTGCGAACGCACGTATCGGCCACTATTTGCAAACGCCTCGGACAACAGCTGCTTCGTGACGCCATCAAGCTGTGGCGCCTGCGGCCAGACCAGCGCATCGCGATCGAAAAACCCCGTATTGAAGGTGGTGCCCTCCGCCACGAAGCCATCCGCAGCCAGCAGCAGCGCATCGTCAAAGCCCTGTTCGCGCGCATGGCGGCGCAAATGCAGCAAATCAAATCCTCCCGCGTGCTTGATCTGCGGCAAGTAGCGCGCATGCACCACACTCATCAGCCGCACCGGCGCAACCATTTCCGGTGCGGGCGGATCGACCAGCATCAACACTTCGATCCGCGCCGGATCAGGCATGTGGCGTGCGGTGTAATTGGCCGCGCCCACGTTGATGCGCAACGAAGCATCCGTGCGACCTGCCAACACCTGATGCATCTGCACGCGCAGTGCCGGCACATCCAGCGCCGCTCCGAACAGCACACGCGTGGCGTGTTCCAACCGCGCCAGATGCAGGTGCAAGCCACGCACCGCTCCGCCCCGCACCTGCATCGTGGTGAAGTGTCCGTAGCTGCTTCGGGCGAATCGAACCAGCGCCGCCGCATCGGCGGGCTGGCCATCGACGAAGGCGCGCGGGGTGCTCACCAGCTTCCGATGTTGGGCATCGACTGCCATGGCTCGGCCGGCGGCAGCGGCGCACCTTTTTGCAGAAGCTCGATGGAGATGTGGTCGGGCGAACGCACGAAGGCCATCCAGCCATCGCGCGGCGGTCGATTGATCACCACGCCCATGCCGGCCAGATGCGCGCAGGTGGCGTAGATATCGTCCACTTCAAAGGCGAGGTGGCCGAAGTTGCGGGCGCTGCCGTAATCCTCATCGTCGTAGTTGTAGGTCAGCTCAACTTCCGCCTCCGGGCTTTCCGGCGCGGCCAGATAGACGAGGGTGAAGCGATGTTCGGGCACATCTTTGCGGCGGGTTTCGCGCAGCCCGAGGCCATCGCGGAAGAAACGCAGCGAGGCTTCCAGATCGCGCACTCGCACCATTGCATGCAGATATTTCATAGCAGCCTCACTTCAAGCGATTTTCGAACAGTTTATGGATGCGGCGGTATTGATCCAGCCACGCATCGGCGTGCACATAGCCATGCCGTTCAAGTGGATAACTGGCCAGTTCCCAGTTCTGCTTTTTCAGCTCAATCAAGCGCTGTGCCAGACGCACCGAGTCCTGATAGAACACGTTGTCATCCATCATGCCGTGGGCGATCAGCAGATCCCCCTTCAAGCCATCGGCGAAGAAGATCGGCGAACTGCGGCGATAGGCTTCGGCATCGATGTCCGGCGTATTGAGGATGTTGGCGGTGTAACCGTGGTTGTATTGGGTCCAGTCGGTGACCGGGCGCAATGCGGCACCGGCATGGAAGATGTCGGGTGCCTTGAACATCGCCATCAACGTCATGAAGCCGCCGTACGAGCCACCATACAAGCCGACGTTTTCCGCATCGCCCTGGTGATGTTCGACCAGCCAGTTCACGCCATCGATCAGGTCCTGCAGCTCCGGCTCGCCCATGTGGCGATAGATCGCGGTGCGCCAGTCGCGGCCATAGCCTTCGGAGGCGCGAAAATCGATGTCCAGCACCAGATAACCCTGCTGCACCAGCAGGTTGTGGAACATCTGCTCGCGGAAATAGTAAGGATGGCGCGCATGCGTGTTCTGGGTGTAGCCGGCGCCGTGTACGAACAGCACGATCGGATACTTCCTGCCCGCTTCCAGCGTCTGCGGACGGTAGAACTTGGACCACAACGGCGCCTTCACCTGCGAGGACGGCACCTGCTCGAAGCGCGGCGGCATCCATTCGATGGCGCGAAACGCCTCGCTGCGCGTATCTGTGAGCACGCGCGCCTGCCCGCCCGCGCTCGGGACCAAGGCAATCTGCGTGGGCAGATAGCTGTGCGAATAACGCACCAGCAGATTGCTGCCATCGGGCGACAGCTCGAAACCTTCCACACCATCGAGCGCGGTGATCTCGCGCACCTTGCCGCTGCCGATGTCTTTGGCGCAGACCTCGTAATCACCCGGCCATGCACGGTTGCAAAGGAAATAGAAGCGCGTGCCATCGGCGGAAAGCTGTGGTTCGGAAGCCTCCCACGCGCCCTGCGTCAGCGCCTTGGCCTTGCCGTTCGCAGCCACCGTGTAGAGATGCGAGTAACCGCTTTCCTCAGACAGCAGCCACAGCGTCCGGTTGTCCGGGAGCCAGCCGAAATCGTTGAAGTTCCAGTTGATCCAGCCCGCGTCGGTGAGTCGGTGCAGCGGCTTGGGCACGGCCGTGCC
>JAEXRB010000106.1 GCA_023438325.1 Pseudomonadota bacterium
GTGACGATGGCCCCCAAGTGGTGCAGCGGCACACGCAGACGGGTTTCGCGCTCGACTTCGATCCGCACCGTGTCATTCTCCAAGTGCAGATAGCTGCCACCGGTCATCACGTACAACGTGTTCAGCAGATTCCAGGCGTCGCTCATGGGGTGGCTCCGAACAGGTCGCCCAGCAATTGTTGGTAACGCGCCCTGCCCGCCACCACAACGGGCTGGCACAGCTCGATCAGCGAACAGTGGCGGCAACGTTTGTCGTTGGCCGGCGGTGGTAAAACAGGCTCGGTCAGCATGGAGCGCACGGCCGCGATGGCCGCAAGCGTTTCTTCGCGAAGCGCCGCATCGATGGAAACCTTGCGTCGTCGGCGCGAACTGAAATGGAAAATCGCGCCTTCGGGCACGGGCTTTCCGGTCATTTCTTCAAGGCACAGCGCCTGCGCGGCCAGTTGCAGTTCGTCATGCCGCTTGGCACGGCGCGGGCCGTGCTTGTACTCGACCGGATAGGCCGCGCCATCCCGTGCGAACTCCACCAGATCGGCTTTGCCGCTCAAGCCCAGCACATCGCTCCACAGCGGCATCGCTCGCTCGATGCGGACCGTGCCGTCACGCTCGGCACCCGGCTGATCCACCAGCGCATGCACGGCACGACCGCGAGAAGTGAACAGATTTTCAGAGAACACCTGCTCGACATGGATCAGGGCGCATTGGCGCGGACAATAGCTCCAGTGCTGGAGTGCGGAAATGGCTATGGGGGCATCCTCGTCCATTGCCCTATCCGAACAATCGCACCAGCAACGCCGGCCGATCCACACTCAGCCGTGCCGCCACATCGTCCAGCACTGCGGCCAGCGTGCCGACCCGCAGTGGCGAGTGAAGAGGCACGGTGACGTGGTGCTCGGGCTGATCGTGCAAGGTCAGGCGCACATGACTGCCCACCTGCCGCGTTTTGCTGTACCCGATCCGTGCCAGAGCACGCACCAGGGTTTCCCCATCAAGATCGCGCGGCAGCTTCACGCCGCGATGACCTCATCACGAACGTAATGCAGGCGGATGAGACGCGGGCGCTCCGCCTCCTCGAAGTGACAGGCCACCGCTTCGCGCAGGTTGTCGCGCAACTGCGGCAAGCTGTCGGCTTCGGTGAAGATCGAAGCCGATGCGGCGCGGGCGATGTAGCCGCCTTCAGGGGCATCTTCGACGATGAAGAGGATTTCAGTGGTCATGGCATTTCCTCATGTGCAGCCAATCCACGCGGATGGGCTGCACCTTGGATTGGGTTAGAACAGTTCGGCCACGGTAACGCCTTCCGGCAATTCGCGGTCGATCTTGACGCGGTAATCGGCATAGCTGCGCGCCGGGGCAACGGCCTGTGCATCGACACGCGACACCTTTACCTTCTCGAACAGCACATGCGCCGGGGCATTGCCCATTGGATGCTCATGCTTGAACACGATCAGCTTGCGCGCCGCCATCTCGCCGCGCGCGGCGGAGCGATCGTGTTCGAACAGGTTGGTCAGAGCGCGCCAGAACAGTTGCAGGTCGTCTTCGGAAAAGCCCGTGCGCTCGGCCAGTTTGGCGGAAATGAAACCGTGGGCGCGGTATAGGCCGTAGGGCAGGATGTGCTTGCGACCCATCGTGCGTTCTTTTTCGAGATCCTTCTCGTTGGTGACGGCCACGCGGGTGATCGACACTTCCAGCGGCAATACAGGCTCCACCGACGTGGCAAAGGCCATCTGGATCGGCCCACGCACTTGCCCGGTATTCACTTCGGTCGTCATCACCGCACCGAAGGCGCGCACGTCAAAGAAGTTCTTGCACATCCATGCGGTGAGTTCGCGTGCCTTGGCTTCGTCCTTGGGCAGCTTCTTGGCTTCCGGCTCGATGCCCAGTGCAGCATAGGCCTGCTTGTGCTGGTTGTTGAGCACGGATTTTTCCTGCATGTAGATCGCATGCCCCGGTCCGCCTTCTTTTTCCAACGCAACGTAATTGCGAATCTTGCGCTTGAGCGCTACGTCGGTGACCAGGCCGCGATTGGTCTCCGGATCAAGACGCGGCAGGTTGCCCGCGTCCGGGTCGCCATTGGGATTGCCATTAATCACATCGAACAGATAGACGAACTCGTAGCGGTTGGCGATGGCGCTCATGCGATTTCTCCTTCGGATTGGGTCTCTTCATTGACTTCGTTCCCAGCAAATCGGGCTTGCGTCTGGTGGTAGTAACCAATCGCGAACCGGCCCTGCTGCTCGATGGGCAGGCTGCGCGGGAAGGTGGTCGGCAAGGCATCGACGATCTGGCCGATTTCCTTTTCCAACGTGACCGCTAACCCGGCCTTTTCCTTGCGCAATTTGCTCAGATGGTTCTGCACGTTGCGCAGCAACACCGGAAAGATGCTCGCAGGCGCGGCCGAAGCCGCGCCGTAGTAGCGGTCGCGGATGGTGGCATTGATCTGTTTGCCCAAGGCCGCACGCTGGACGTTCTCCAGCGACGAAAAAAGGCGGCCCAGCAGATAGCCGGGATCGGTACAACTCGTATCGAGACTCACGGGTGGTTCTCCTTGTGTGATGTTCCTGCCTTGTTCGTTATCCAGCCGCACGGCGCGCCTCAGAACGGCCTTGCACAGCGCCACGCGCAAGGGCGTGATCTGGCCGTCCGCGCGGAAACGCATGACGATGGTTCCAAGCACGCTTTGCGGATAGCGCGCACCGGTCAATACGGCACGCGCCAGCTCGCCCGCCAGCAGCGGCGGCACGTCTTCGGATTTAGCCTTGCCGTCGTAGATTGGCGCCGTGGTCAAGGCCAGCAGTTGCGGCGACGGTGGACGCCGCCATGGCGAGGGTTTCAATGCCAGATCGTCGAAGTGATCGGCCAGACGCTTGGCAAAATGCGCCAGCGTGTCGGTTTCCCAGAAACGGATCGAAAGACGCGAAGCGTTCGGCGCCAAACCAAGCACGAAGATGCGTATGCCGTCTTCGAGATGACCGCCGAGATCGTGCAGCGGTCGGCCTTGGCGAACCAGTTGCAGCGCATCGTGCAGGCGTTGTGTTGCCTGCGCATCCTCATCCTTGGGATCGAAGAACGCGGCCAGCAGGTTTTCGCCTTCTTCGGCGGCGGATTTGTCGGAAGCCTGCGCCCAGAACATCACCGTGGTGTCACCGATTTGCAGGCGCTGGCGATTGTTCGCATCACGCCGCAGCAAGTGATTGAGTGCGGTGGTGTAGGCGAACGCGGCCTGTTCGGAAACGGGCGCGTTGTCGCCTTGCTCCTTGCCGTAGGACGTAAACGAGGACAGGTTGAACGAGACGATGGATGCGCCGGAACTTTGCGCACCATTCACGCCTTTGATGGCCGGATGCAATCGCGCCAGTGGAGATTTTTCCCCTGTGACCAGGCAAATGCCTTGCGAGGCCGAAACGCCGCTCGCCTGTTGCCGCGACCATGCGGCACGCGCGGCGGGACGATCGTGCAGGTACGCATGTTCGCCGTTGAAGCGGAACACCACGTTCGCATCAATGATGTCTTCACCTTGACGGACGAAATGTGGGTTCTCCTTAAAATCATCCGGCGTCCAGCGCTCAAGAAAGGAAAGCAATGCTTTCAACCCCGGATCTTTGCTGCCGGCCAACGCCTCCCGGTGCAGCACCTTGAACGCCTCATGCTCCTGCTCGCTGCGCTTGCTGGTGGCGCTCACGCCGAGCACATAACTGGTCTTGTCCCATAGGAAACACGGAGCGATGTTGCTCGCCCGCTTGGGCGGCTGAGTTACCCCCATCAAACGCGGCAGAGGCTTCTTGCCGGATTTGTCACGCAAGTCCAGCACATCGACCATTTGCCCAGCCGCGTCCAGCACGATGGCGTAGCCGATCTTTTCCTGACTGTATCCGGGCAATGCGATGCCGGAATCGGGATCACCCAGCAATCGCTGGTAGTAGTCGTTGAGCGCGGCAAGGATCATGCCCGCACCTCCTCGCCATCGAACCGTGGCACCTCGATCAGGCCATCGACCATGCGCGCCCGAAAGAAACGTGGCGTCATGCCGTTGGCAAAGTCGATGTCGTGCAGCATCCAGCCCAGGTCGCGCTCGCCCAACAAGGCCGGATCGGGAACCGGCGCTACGGAGTCGTCCTCGATCAAGGCAAAACTCGCCGGAAACTCGCGTGTTCCAAGACATGGCGCATGGAAGCACTGCCCGCGTCGGGCGCGGCGATTGAATTGATCCAGATGCTTGCCTTCGTTGTCGTCCGCACCCGCCTTGTCGGTCAATTCGAAATGCGCGCCGATGACATAGGCCACATCGCGCAGCACGGTGGCGGCGCGCTGCTGGCGATCCTCCTCGATATAGCTGACCAACCCATCGGTTCGACCGGCTTTCATGGCCTTGGCGACGCTGGCCGCCGAGAGCTTGCCGCCGACTTCGTTGCGGCGGATGGATTCGAAGCGGATCGGCTTCAAGACCTGGATGCTGTCCACCACCCAGCGGATC
Organism: Pseudomonadota bacterium; assembly: GCA_023438325.1. Taxonomy (GTDB): domain Bacteria; phylum Pseudomonadota; class Gammaproteobacteria; order Xanthomonadales; family Xanthomonadaceae; genus Denitratimonas. Next base: position 4,474 of record JAEXRB010000106.1, read on the forward strand.
GCCGGTTTCCAGTGGATCGCCTCCAGAATCCCGCGCGCAGCCGACGGCGTGATGACGTCGTAGGAAACACGCTCTACTTTCATTTCCGGGCGCGTGAACAGTGCCCGTTCGCCCCAGATGTGGAGCTTGATTCCGTAGCTCATCGCTTTCTCCCTGTATCGAGCCACATGCTAAATCCTTTGCGTCTCACGGATTGAGACAATCTCCTAGCCCATCAAACTTTCTGCACGATGGAAGATCGGATTCTCCCAACGCAACCCGAACCTCTCGTCGTACAAGTCCGAGCTGACCAGCTTCACGAACTGATCGCCATAGCGATCTGGCGCAACGGCTTCGATGGCCCGTGCCTTCGATAAGGCGTCATAGGCGTACTTGGGCACCTGCACCAGATACGGCTGCAACTTGCGCGCCGCGCCGGGCGCATAGTCGAGATCGCGCAGCACGCCATCGACGAATGGATCGAGGCGATCGGTTCCCGCGATGAAGGGAACGATGATGGGCCGCATCGCGGATTCGATCATCTGGAACTTCGCTGCCAGGGTTTCCAGCGGCAAGCTTTCGGGATACGACGCCTTGAGCAGTCCGAGCAAGCCATGCTTGTCGAGCTGTTCGTCGCCCTTGCGCCAGTAAAGCTCCTTGAAATAGGCCTGCACCGCATCCAGCGCCAGAAGATCGTCGCGGTGCTGCCGTTCCACGGCTCGGAACGCCTCGGCGAACAGTTTCAATTCCGGCGGCGGCGCCCAATCCGTGTTGGCACTGGCGAACACGAGCACCTCGCTGGATTCCGCCGTGCGACGCCCTTCCCGATTGCACCGCCCTGCTGCCTGTGCAATGGAATCCAGCCCCGCTTCGGCGCGCAGCACGGCGGGAAAATCCACGTCCACGCCCGCTTCGATCAGGCTGGTGCTGACCACGCGACAGGGTTCACTGGCTTTCAGGCGTGCGCGAACTTCATCAAGGATGCGGCTGCGATGTCGCGCATGCATCAGCGTGCTCAGATGGAACGCGCCGGGCATATCCGCGATGGCCTCGAACACATGCCGCGCGTGGCGTCGGTTGTTGAGGATGCACAAGACCTGATCGCGCTGACGCAGCTCCGCCACCAAGGCGGCATCATCCAGCGTGCCTGCATGACGAACTCCCACA
>JAEXRB010000133.1 GCA_023438325.1 Pseudomonadota bacterium
GCGCTGGGCGGGGTGATCAACATCATCACCCGCAAGGTGTCCACGCGCTGGACAGGTTCGGCCACGCTCGGCCACAACCTCCAGGAGAACAACGACTTCGGTTCGGATACCACGCTCGACTTCGCACTCTCCGGTCCATTGGTCGCCGACGTGCTGGGCTTGAGCGTGCGCGGCGCCCGATACGAGCGCGATGCATCCACGCCCGAATACGAGCGCATCACCGCACCCGACGGAACCCAGTTCGAGCGCTCGCTCGGCTTTGGCGCAGGCGGCAAGACGGTGGACAACACCAATGAAGAACTCGGTTTCAGCCTGAGCTGGACGCCGACCGATTCACAGAGCCTGATCCTGGATTTGGACACCTCCGAACAGGTGTACGACAACACGCCTTTCATCAACAACCTCGGCAGCGAGGCCTATCCGCTGGGTACCGTCGATGGCATCGCCGGACTGTGGCGCGCCAACCCGCAGGCAGGCTATGCCGCCGATCAGGAGTTCACCCGTGATCAGTGGGCCATCACCCATCACGGCGACTGGAGCTTCGGTCGCAGCATGATGTCGCTTTCGAGCGTGGAAACCGACAACCATGGCCGCACCTTGCCGCTGACCGTGGCCGAGCGGCTGTTGCATCGACAGATCTTTCAGGGCACCGGCGACTATGCCGGCATGAGCGTGGAGGAACGCCGTGCGCTGATAGTGCAGACCTTCCTGCCACGGCCCAAGCGCAATCTGCAAAGCAGCCAGTACGTGCTGGATGCCAAGCTCGACATGCCGGTGGGCGAGAACCATTACGTCGTGTTCGGCGGGCAGGCCATCGACGGTGAACTGGACGACGGCGTGTTCGGCATGGAAGAGGGCGATGACGGTGCCGGCATCGTGCAGGAGCACCGCATGTGGTCGGTGTTTGCCGAGGACAACTGGACACCGGGCGATGCGCTCACCGTCACCGCCGGCATTCGCCATGACGATCACAACATGTTCGGCAGCCAGCTCAGCCCGCGCCTGTATGCCAACTACAACCTGAGTTCCGCCTGGGTACTCAAAGGCGGTGTCAGCACCGGCTTCAAGACACCCAAGACCACCGATCTGTACGACGGTGTGATCGGCTTTGGCGCACAGGGCACCACGCCCTTCATCGGCAACCCCGAGCTTCAGCCAGAAACCAGCGTCAACAGTGAAATCGCGCTGTACTGGAACTCGGGCAACGCCGGGCACAACTTCAACATCACCGTGTTCAACAACGACTTCAAGGACAAGATCGCACGCGGTGAAACCAACCTGAGCTGCGCCCAGACCGGCGGCGTGCGCCCGTGCGCCAATCTGGGCGACTACGAACTGCTGGGCTACGGTACCTATGCACAGAACATCAACATCGACCAAGCCCGCGTACGCGGTGCGGAAGTGGCCGGCCGTTACGAGTTCTTCGATGGCCTGGCGATCCGCGCCAACTACACCTATACCGACAGCGAGCAATTGAGCGGCGCACAGAAGGGATTGCCGCTGACCAATACTGCCGAGCACATGGCCAATGCCACGCTCGAATGGACGATGAGCGAGAAGTTCGGCATGCAACTGATCGGGGAAAACCGCTCCGAGCGCTACCGTGGTTCGCTCAATGCCGATGGCAATCCTCTGTACTACAAGGGCTACACCGTGTGGCATCTGGCGGCGCAGTACCGCTTCAACGACAACATCAGCATCGGCGGCCGCATCAACAACCTGCTGGACAAGGATTTCACCAGCTTCCAGACGCTCTGGGCACAGGACCCGCAATCGGGTGCGTACGCGCCGTCGTATCTGGACGACTACAACAACAAGGACAAGTCGCGGAATCTGTGGTTGAGCTTGAACGTCGGGTTCTGATCGCTGCAAGCGTTCGCCATCGGTGAAACACAGCGGCAGGGAACAACCCTGCCGTTGCCGTTGAAGCCATCGGGCATCAATGGCGTGGCGTGTAGGCTTTTTCTCCGGCCAACACCGCCAGCCGCACGATCTGGCCGTCGGCCTGCTTTTGCGCCAGACGGTTCTCCGGTGGTGGCAGCGGGCAGGTGGCGTAATCGGTATAGGCACAGGGAGGGTTGGTGGCGCGGTTGAAATCGATGCTCAGTGTGCCGTCGCGGCCGACCGCACCAGTGTGCAGGTATCGCCCGACGCCGTAGGTTTCCCTGCCGCTGCTGCGATCCTGGAAACTCAGGTTCAGCCCCTTGGCCGGATCGCCGAGCGCTTGCAACGTCCAGTGCCTGCCGTCCTTCTCAAATTGCACGTAGCCCGGATTTGGCACGTCGCTGACATCGCCGATCAGGTTGACGATCGGCAGCGTGGTGCCGGGCGGATTGGCGATGAAACGCGCCTGCACGCGCCAATCGGAATCGACGGGAAAGACATTCAGCCCGGTGAAGTTCAACCGCGTCGGCGCATCGGCATGGCGGACCCGCAGGGCGAGTTTGTCGCCCCGTCCGATCACGCTGATCTGGCCCTTGCCGCCGTCGTACTTGAGCTTGGTGGTGCCATCGCGGTTTTCCGGCTGCAATGCGGTTTCGCCGTGCAGGGGGCGGCCATCGAGGGTGAGCTCGGCGGGTGGGCTTGCGGTGAAGAACACCGCATCGCCACGGCGCGTGACCTTTCCGAGCCGCGCCGGGCCGATGGCCAGCACGATGGCATTGTCTTTGGCGCTGCCGATGCTGTGCGTGCCCGGTTCCAGCCAGTGCAGGCCGATCAGGCTGAGCCATCCGTCCGGTGTGCTCAGGGCCGCTTCGCGCTGCTTTAGCCATTGCGCGTGTTCGGTCTGGAAGAGGGCGGTGTCGGATGATTCGGGCACCGCGCCGGGATCCTGTGCACGTACTGATGCTGTGTGCGATGCGGTCATCGAAAAGAATGTGGCCGCGGCGAGGGCGAGGATGTTTTGTTGCAAACGAGGCGTCTTCATGATCGTGCTCACCAGGTTTTTCCGATGCTCAGGTAGAGGTAGCGGCCGAAGGAATCGTGCAGCGAGGCGAGGTAGTTGCTGCCGGTGCTCTGGGGTGTGGCTCCGAGGGGCGGCTCCTTGTCGAACAGGTTGCGCGCACCCACTTCCACCGCACCGCCTTTGAGCCAGCCGGTGTGCAGATCCTTTTTCACCGACAGCGTCCAGCGCTGTGTCGCGTCCACGCGATAAGGCCGGCCATCGGCGTAGGCTCCGGAAATCACGCTGCCGATGTAGTCGTCGCGCAGGCGAATCGTCCAGTCCGTCAGGTTCCAGATCACGCTCGCGCTGGCGCGCCATTCGGGTTTGGCGCCGTTGAGGCCCACTTCGTTTTCCGTACCAAGCCCTTGCGCCACGATGTGCAGTTGGCCATTCGCAATCGCCTCGGCCACGGCCTGTTCCTTGAGCGACTTCTGCTGGGTGTAGTCCTTCAGTTGGCTGGCGTTGAGCTGGATGGCAAAGTGGCCGGCGCGGGTTTCTTCCGAGCGCCAGGTGAAGTTGTAGTCCAGGCCGGAAACCGTGAGCGGCTGCTGGTTCTCGTAATGGCTGATGACGTATTGCAGTGCGCCCGCCGGTGCGATGCCGGAACCTTCGAACTGGGCGATGTCATCGGCACCGGGCGCTGCGCGAATCACGTTCGGATTGCTGCTGCCATGCACCACGCGCAGGTAGGCGTCGTACAGCAACTCGTTGCCCGAGCCGATACTGCCGATCGGGTTTTCGATCTTCACCCGCCACGCATCCACGCTGATGCTGATTCGGCCTGCGCCTTCGGGCAGGAACTGCGGTTCGAACACAAAACCATACGATGCCTGCCGGGTGGTTTCCGGCTTCACGTTGTCGCCATAGGACGTGGCGGTGTTGGTCATGTAACGCACCAGCGGGCTGGTGATGCAGGCGTTGTAGTTGGGTTGGTTGCCGCTGCGCACCAGTGCGTCGCAGCGGATCGGATCACTGCTGCCGCCAAAGCGCCAGATGGTGCCCGAGTTGACCATCTCCAGCCCCGGCGCACGAAAGCCACCGCTCGCCGAACCCCGCAGTAGCAGGCTGTCGTTGACGCGCCATGCCATCGCGAGTTTGGGCTTGGAGACATCGCCGACATCGCTGTAGTCCTCGTAACGGCCAGCGATTTGCAGATCGAGTGATTGCACCAGCGCGATGGCGTGTTGCGGCGATACCAGCGGTAGTGCGAATTCGACAAAGGCCGATGTCACCTTGCGGCTGCCGCGGATATCGGGCGAAGCGCTGTGGGTGAAGAAGTTGCTCTCGGCCACGCGCCCGGTGTACCAGGCGGTGTACTGCACGGTGCCGTCGACGTTTTCATCGCGATCGTCATGCCGGCTTTCGTAGCGGTATTCCACGCCGAGTGCCGCGCCGATGTCGCCGGCGTACCAGGAAAAAACATCCGGGCGATCGAGCTTGAAGTCCCACAGGGCCAGTTCGCTGGTGCCTTCGCGGAGGGTGGGTGCGATGAACGATTCCGCATTCGAAGGGGTGGCATCGCCAATGCGCGGATTGGTGGGATTGCCGCCGTTGAACGGGTTGTAGGCCGAGGCATCGGTGCGATTCACCGCTTCGGAGAAAGCCGTGGCGAGGCCGCCTTCCTGCACGTCGCGGGTTTGGGCACGCGAGTAGAGCAAGGCCGATTCCCAGTTCCAGCCGCTGTCGCTCCAACCGCGCAGGCCGGTCAGAACTCGTGATTGGGTATTGGTCACGTCGAGACGGCGCAGACCGTAGTCGGCCACGTAGTAATTGCTCAGGCGGATGGCATCGGCGCCTTCGCGCAGTTCCTCCGGAACCCAATAGGCATCCGGTCGAATGTGGATGAAATTGTTCACGCCGCCGACGGTGACGAATTCGCCGCTGAGCTTGGATTCGGATTTGGAGTAGTGGTGCCCCAGTTCGCCGAAGAGCTGCAACTTGTCGTTGATGTCAAAGCGTGCCGTGGTGAAGAGGTTGCCTTTCTTCACCGCCGGTGTTTCGGTGACGCCCGGCTCGGCGCGCGTATCCGGTCGCAGGCTGGACGGCACCGCACCCTGTACCAGATTTCCATCCAGATCGACGTAGTACGGCGCGCCTACCGCGACACCGTTGTTGTAACGCTGGAATGAACCCCAGGCCGAGTTCGCGAAAGTCTGCGCGAAGGGCGTGGCAGTCGGGTCGAGGACGAAGGTGCCATCGTCCAGCAAGCGACGGCCGTCGGTGGCGGTGAACCACTGATCCGAATTCAGCTGTGCGGTGCGGTGTGCCAGCCCGTACAACAGCGAGACATTGCCGCGCCCATCGGCGAAATCCTTGCCCAGATAGCCATCCAGTTGCAGGTCTTCGCGATGACCGGTTTGCACTTTGCCGTATTCGACTTTGATCCCGCCGCCATCGGCCAAATTGCTTTGCGTGACCAGATCGACCACGCCGGCAATGGCATCGGAGCCATACACCGCCGCCGCGCCATCAAGCAGCAACTGAATGCGCTCCAGGCCGAAGGTCGGGATGGCGTTGGCGTTGTACGCGGTGTTGCCCACGCCTGCGCTGATCGGATGCTGCACGGTGCGGCGGCCGTTGATCAGCAGCAGGGTGTAACCAGCGCCGAGGTTGCGCAGGTTGATCGAGCTCACATCGCCGCGTGGCGCGTTGGAATTGCGCCCTTGGTTGGTCGAGGATTTGTGCGTGAAGGCGACATCGCCGAACTGCGGCAGGCTGCGGAACAACTCGTTGCCATCGGTGGCGCCTGTGGCAGCCACTTCTTCCCGTTCCACCGACACCACCGGCAGTGCCGCGGCCGCGCCGCTGCCGGAAATCCGCGAGCCGATCACTGCCACCTGATCCAATACGAGCGCATCGGCGAGGTTGGCATCGAGTGTGGCATCCGCCGATGCGCTGCTGGCGGCTTCGGCGCTGGCGTGGGTTTCCGCGTGCAACCACGGCGCGAGCAGTGCGCCCAGTGCCAGCGCCAGCCGGCCTCGGCGAAGTGTGCTTGCGTGGCGCTGTTGCGAAGGGCGTGATGGCGTGGACATGGTCAACCCGCCTGCGCTGCCGCATAGGCGGCACGGACGATTTTTCCTTCCAGCGTCTGCGCATCCTTCACCAGGTTGTAGAGCGGGCAGGTGGCTTCCACCGCATCGCGCAGTGCGATGATTTCCTCTTCTGGCGCAGGCGATGCGACGCGCGCCTTGTAGCGGATGTTGGTGTAGCGGGCCGGGGTGGCGAGATCCTTCCCGAAGCGCGGAGTAAGGTCGGCATCGGCAATCACTTCCAGCGAATCCAGCAACACATTGCGGGTTGCCGCCTGCACTTCGAAGATGTGGGCAAGGCAGGTGGTGGTGACACCCAGCACGTGTTCTTCCACGGTGGGTGCCAGGCCGTAGCCGAGCAGACTGGATGCGTTGTCATGCAGTTGCTGGTGATAGCCGTCCTTGCCCAGAAACACGCGGCGCAGGCCGGTGCGAGGTTCGACATGGGCGCGCGCGATCAGCGTGCTCGGCTCGTTGGCCTTTCCTCTTGCCGCCGCTTGTGCTTTCTTCGCCAATACCGCCGGGCGCTTTTCCTCGCTGATGAATTCACGCAGGCCCGGCGGCTGGCTCGGATCGCGCGTGGCTGGGGTTGCGGTGTATTCCAGTTCCGCATGGCTCACTTGCTGCGGCTGCGTCACAAGATGGATGACTGCCGAGTTCGCGTGCACTGCCTGCTTGAGCGCCTGCAACTGCGCCTCGGTGGCGGGCGAATCGATGTAGGCCACGTAGGAAAGATTGTTGGGGTAGGCCAGCGTTTCGCTTTGGCGCTTGGGAATGCTGGTGAACACCACATCCAGCGCATCCAGCGGGATGTTGGCCGCTGCCGCCTGCACCACATATTCATCGGCTACCGCGCTGGCCAGCGTGCCGACCAGTGAATCCCAGGAGCCGGCACCGAGGTTGTAGCCGGCAAAGTCGCGACCGCTGTCGCTGATGTACTGGAACTCCTCGTTTTGACCCAGGCGCAGGCGACGCACGCCGGAGCGGCTTTCCGCAGTGACTTTGGCATGCAGTGCCGTCGCCGTGGGGGCCTTTTTCGATGCATCGACGATGGCGGCGTGCTTTGCGCCCAGGTAGCTACGAAGCGGCAAGGCAGTGCCGTCGGCTGCGCCTGCCATTGGCGTGCCGAGCAGCAGGGCGGAGGACATGAATGTGCCGACGATGGCGGCACGCAAGACAGAGCGATGGAGGAAAGACATGAAGCGACAGCTCCCGAAGTCGATTGGGGAGCGCGACTGTTCCACGCGTGCTTATCCGCGCGGAAATACCCATTGGCGATGCACATATGCCGCACCGCAGATGCCGGCGGGGAATATGGTCATGGCTTTAACCGCCTCCAGGTTTCATGGGCGGTTGCCGGGTGTTCTGCTCGGCTTTGGAGAGCGTGTACGGGGAGTGGCTGGGACGGTGCCGGTAGCGTAGCTTTCCAGCAGATGCGTTGAGGCGATGCCGCACCGGAGTTGTTCCGGCACGCGCAGGGCGCATCGTGGGCGTTGGAGTCAGTCCGGGGCAGTCCACTCGGGCTGTTTCATCAAATACATCAGGTGGCGATGGGAGGTGTTGTGAATATCTGGGTTGTCTTGCTTGCAGCGGTTTCCAGTTTCATGGTTGGCGGGCTTTGGTACTCGCCGATGCTCTTCGGGGAGGTATGGAATAAAAGGAATGGCGGTGCTCCAGCCGCCGGTCATCCGGCCAAGGTGTTCGGCATCAGCTTTGCGTTCTCGCTCGTTGCGGCGATCAGCTTTTCGCTCATCCTCGGGCCATCGCCAGCGTTGGCCGATGCGTTGAGGCTCGGCGCATTGGTCGGGTGCGGGCTGGTCGCCGCAAGCTTCGGCATCAACTACCAGTTTGCGCAGCGCAGTTTTGCGCTTTGGCTCATCGATGGCGGCTACCACGCGGTGCAGTTTCTTTTGTTCGGCGTGGTGTTCGGCCTGTGCGGATGAGGCCTGGCACGTCATCGAGGCGACACAGGTTCGCGCGGTGGCTTGATCCGCCGCCTGGGCCAAAAGGTCGAAATGCGCCTGTCTTGCGGCGGCTGCGGTTGGGCCTGTGCACTTGGACACGGGCTGTCACGGCGAGACCGTTCTAAACTTCCAAGTCTTCCGCTTCCGTCAGTTCCGAAAGGTTTTCCGATGCGTCGATCTCTTGCCGGCATCTTGCCGATGTTGCTCGCTCTGCCTGTTTCCCTGACTGCCATGGCTGCCGCGCCGTTGACGCTGGAGCAGATCATGGCCGATCCGGATTGGATCGGGGTGCCGGTTGAGGCGCCGTTCTGGGCGCTGGATGGCAAGCGGGTGGTTTATTCGCTCAAGCGCGAGGGCAGTTCGCTGCGCGACCTGCATGCCGTGGCGCTTGCCGATGGCGTCACGCGCAAACTCGAAGATACGGAGTTGGCCGGGTTGGATGCGGCCTCGCCGGTGTACGACCGCAATCGCTCGCGGGCGTTGTTCGTGCGCAATGGCGATGTGTTCCTGCGCGACCTGCGCAGCG
>JAEXRB010000159.1 GCA_023438325.1 Pseudomonadota bacterium
GGGGGGGGGGCGTATTGTACGGCGGCCCGGCGCGGATGTCGTGCAGGCGTATCAGTGCGGGCTTGCAGCCCCAGCAGTGAGCGGCAGCAACAGATCGCGGAATGCGGAGTTCGGCGGGAAGGCCGCCTGCAGCCGTGGCCGGTACTCGCGTTCCAGGGATTCGGCCTGGGTGATCTCACCGGCCGCCCGCAGCGCGCGGGCATACATCAGCGCGTAGCGCGCGGCGCGCGGGTGTCCGGCGCCCCTGTCGCGCGCGGTGATCTCGAACGCCGATTGATCCAGGCGCAGCGCACCCTCCGCATCGCCGCGTGCGCGCAGGATCATTGCGCGGGTGGCGGCGGCACGGGCATGCAGTTCGGGTTCGACGTGGTTGCCGACGGCTTCGACCTGATCGAGCAGCCTTTCCGCTTGCTCATGCTCGCCACGCAGCACATGCCAATGCGCCAACGGCAGGCGCGCATAGGCGAGCGGACCTTCAGCAATATCCCATTGGCTGCGGACGGCAATCACGGAATACAGCCAGGCACGGACTTCATCGTTGGCGTCGCCAGAGGCGAGTACTGTCGTGGACAGCACGACGCGGATCACCTGCAGCAGGTGACTGTCGCGCTCGCCCACGGCCGCAGCCTGAATGTCGTGCGACTGGCGCAGCAGTTGCTCGGCGGCATCGAACCGGCCTTGTTCATGCGCGAGCAACCCGGCGCTGAATAATGCCCTCCCGTATTGCGTGCTGTGCGCACCGTTGTGGCGCAGGATGACCGGCAATGCTTTGGCGAACAGGGCATCGGCCTCCTCGAAAAGACCGGATTCAGCCAGAAATCTGGCCAACATGATGCGGTCGATGGCCAGTTCGGAGCTGCCTTCGCCGAAAAGATCGCGGGTCAGCGCCAGACGCTCACGCGCAACGCCCGTGGCAGCCTCATAGTCGCCGGCGTACGTCAGTAGACTGCCGAGTTCGATCAGCAGCATCCGATAGTCGTTGGACCCTGTCGTGCCGGCCTGCCCATGTAGCGCCTGAGCCTGTTTGCAGTGGTCCAGCGCCTTCTTGAACTCACCGGTGCCTGCGACGACCGCACACAGGTCAGCATGGCTTCCGGCGATCGCCAACGCATCGGCGCCGCCGGCTTCCCGCAATGCCAGTGCCTTGCGCGCAGCAATGATGGCCTGGTTCTCCTTGCCGCTTGTATTGAGCGCCAGTGCGAGGGTGCCATAAGCATCGGCGAGCAGGAGGGCATTTCCATCCGCATGCCGGGTGAGCAGGTCGAAGGCACGCTGTGCGGCATGTTCGGCCTCGACGGTAGAGCCGCGTGATGCCTTGATGCCAAGCGATTTCGCACGCAGGTTGCGGGCGGCTGCAATCGGATCGTTGACGCGCGGATCAAGATTCAGTTGTGCGGCGGCCTCAAGCAGCGGTGCTCCGGCGCTGCCTTCGTTGATGCCCCGATAGGCATTGCCAAGTGCTTCGAGCAAACGGGCCTGCACGCGCGGCTGGTTGGACAGCTCGGCCTCGACGCGATCCCTGCCACGATCGAGCACCTCGCGTGCGCTGAAATCGTGTCGCTCGGCCTGGGTGGGATCGGACAGCGAAAAAACGGAGACAAGAAACTCGGCGGCTCGCTCGGCTACTTCGGCCTGCAACCGTGCTTCGTGCTCAGCCAATAGGGTGCGCCAGGTGAATCCGCCGATGACTGCGAGGAGCACGGCGCCGGCAGCCAGCGGCCAGCGATTGCGTTGCACGAACAGGCGTGCGTGATAGGTCCAGCGGCCGCGACGCGCGTTGACCGGGCGAGCCGCGAGGAAATTCCTGATGTCCTCGGCAAACTCCCGTACCGATGCATAGCGCTGCTCGGGCACCAGGCGAAGCGCCTTCAATACGATCGCATCGAGATCGGCTGGGATGCGGCTCACCATCGCCGGCCGAATCGGGACGGTCGCGTCTTGCTGCGGTGTGGTGGTGCGCGTGAGTTGGCGGCTGGGCGGCGTCACCACGCCGGAAAGAATGGCGCTGGCGCGCGCATGATCGGACGCGAGATGCGCGAAGGGGCGTGTGCCGGTCAGCAGTTCGTACAGGATCACGCCCAGCGACCAGACATCGCTCGCGGTGCCGAGTGGCTGGGCCTGGATCTGTTCGGGGCTGGCGTAGGCCGGCGTCATCATGCGGGTGGAAGTGGCGAGCATCGCGTCGGCATCCAGCAGACGGGCGATGCCGAAATCCAGCAGTTTCGGTTCGCCGCTGGCATCGACGAGGAGGTTGGCCGGCTTGAGGTCGCGATGGATGATCAGGCGTTCATGCGCGTAGGACACCGCCGCGCACACCTTGAGGAAAAGCGCGACGCGTGCGCGCAGGTCCAGACCACTGGCATCGCACCAGCGATCGATGCGCTCGCCTTCGACATATTCCATCGCCAGGAATGAATTGCCCTCCGCATCGACGCCCGCGTCGATCAGGTAGGCGATGTTTGGATGACTCAGGCTGGCGAGAATGCGTTGCTCTTCCTGAAAGCGTGTGTGCTGCCCCAGAGAACCGGCACGCAGACATTTCAGCGCGACGCGCTGGCATGCGCCGCCGACATCGCGCTCGGCCAGCCACACCACACCCATGCCGCCTTCGCCGATTCGCTTGATCAGGCGGTAGTGGCCATGTGCCGGCGTATCGATACGAAGGTTCCGGGTGAGATGGTCCGTGGCCCGGGCGATCAGTTCGGGTGCATCGTCGAGGGCCGTGTCACAGGCAGCGTCGATCAACCAATCCACTTCGCGGCGCAGCTCCGAATCGGGGCCGCATTGAGTTTCGAGAAAAGCGTTGCGTTCCTGAGGCGGACGCTCCAGTGCCTCGTGCACGATGGCCTGGGCGCGCGCATAGCGCTCGTCACTCATCTGCCAACTCGCGTTGCAGCCAGGCGCGCGCCATGCGCCAGTCGCGTATCACGGTGGGGCGCGCGACGCCGAGTAGGTCGGCGATTTCCTCCAGCTCAAGCCCGGCGAAGAATTTCAAGTCCACGACCTGGGCCTGGCGGGCGCTGACGCCCGCGAGCCGTTCGAGCGCACTGTCGAGATCGATGAAGTCGACCGCCGTTTCCGGCAGATCGATTTCGTCGATGTCGATGCGCTCGTTCGAGGATGGGCGCTTGGATGCCATCCGCCGTCGCGCGTGATCCACCAGTACCCGTCGCATCATTTGCGCTGCGATGCACAGGTACTGCGCGCGATTGGCCGGATCCATTCCATGCTGCTCGACCACCCGCATCCATGCTTCGTTGACCAAGGCCGTGGTCTGAAGGGTGTGACACTCGCGTTCGCCACGCATGGCGCGTGCTGCCAACGCCTTCAGTTCCGCATAGATCAGCGGCGAGCAAAGGGCACCCGAGTTGGGCGTTGCCGGATGATTTTCGGCATCGGCATCGGGAGTGCAGGGCGGAAATTGCATTCAGGGAGAGAAAGAAAGTGCCGATGCCCGAGCATAGCAACAACCTGGGTGCATCCATGCAGGCAGGGCCGCCTGACGGCAGTGCAAGAGTTGATTGCAGGTTGGGAGTGTCCGCACCGATCCGCGCCATGTAAAAGGCCGACGATTGCTCGCCGGCCTTTTACGCTGCTGCCTGTATTGCGAGGATTACTGCTTGACGATTTCGAGCAGTTCCACTTCGAACTTCAGCGTCGCGTTCGGGCCGATCGGGCCGGGCGTGCCGCGGTCACCGTAAGCCAGGTCGGACGGCAGCCACAGGGTGTACTTGCTGCCCACCGGCATCAGCTGCAGGGCTTCGGTCCAGCCCGGGATCACAGCGTTGAGTGCAAACGTAGCCGGCTGGCCACGATCCACCGAGCTGTCGAACTTGGTGCCGTCCAGCAGGGTGCCGGTGTAATGCACCTTGACGGTGTCGGTGGCAGCGGGCTTGGGACCCTTGCCTTCGGTGACGACCTGATACTGCAGGCCCGATGCGGTGGACTTCACGCCCGACTTGCTCTTGTTGGCAGCCAGAAACGCGTCACCTTCCTGCTTGTTCTTGGTGGCGGCGGCTTGCTGCTCGGCAGCGTGCTTGGCCTGCAAGCGCTCGGCGAAGGCCTGCTGCGCGGCGCTGGCTTCTTCCTGCGAAAGCAGCGGCTCGCCGCCCTTGATCGTCGTTTCAATGGCCTGGAACACGGTGGCGAGATCGATCTCGTCCTTGATCTGCTGCAACGAACCGGCGATCTGCATGCCGACGACGTAGCTGGCCTTGTCGCGGTCGGTTTCCAGCTTGTCCTTGGAAAGGGCGGCGCCGGACACGCCGAAGGCGGTGATTGCGGCGGCGGCAAGCAGCGTGTGACGCAGGGAAGATTTCATCTATGACTCCAGTGGGAGGACGGAAAAACACCTGCACTTGCAGGCGCGAAAGGCGGGATATTCTGCGGCCCGAAGCCGGGACACGCAATGCCGGGTGCTAAGACCGCCTGCGCGATGCCGGGTTCAATGGTTTGATGCGGGCTGTTCAGGTTTGTCCGGCGAGGCAGCGAGCAAGGATTCGATCTTGGCCAACAGGGCCGGATCGTCCGGTTTGGTGCGACTGCCGAAGCTCGCTGCGACTTCGCCGTCGCGCCCGATCAGGAACTTGTGGAAGTTCCATCCCGGCGTATCGCCTGTGGCCTTGCGCAGTTGCAAGTAAAGCGGCGAGGCATCCTTGCCCTTCACCTTGACCTTCTCGTACATCGGGAAGGTCACGCCATAGGTGAGTTTGCAGAACTCCTGGATTTCTTCTTCGGTGCCCGGTTCTTGTCCGAGGAAATCGTTGGAAGGAAAGCCAAGTACCGCGAAACCGCGTGGCGCAAGGCGTTCGTGCATGGCCTCCAGCGCCTCGTACTGTGGCGTCAACCCGCACTTGCTGGCGGTGTTGACGATCAACAGCACCTTGCCTTGATGCTTGCACAGACTTTCGGGGGCCTTGCCGGCCAGCGGGCGAAGTTCGCGATCGAGCAGCGTGCTGCATGTCTGCGCCGATGCGGTCGCGGGCAAGAGCGCCAGCATCAACAAGGCGACGAGGGCGGGGCGGAGCGGGAATCGGCGCATGGGGGCGCTCTCCAAACAAGGGGCAGGCCGGACACGATACGCCGATGCGCGCGGAACTGTTTGCACCCTCGTGACATGAACAAGACGTGAATCAAAGGAGGGCGCCGGGGAGCAGGAGTTGCCTGGGGAAATTTGGTGTTGTAGTCTACTACCACACCAAGTGATGATCGAGCGAAATCAAGGAGCTTCCCATGTACCGCAGACTGAAAAACGTGCTGAGCGGATTGGCAATGGCCGGCGTGGCGCTGGTGGGCGGCGTGCTGTTCGGTGAGCCGGTACCGCCTCGCACCGAACACGCGAGGGCGCCGTTGGTGGTCGTGACGCTGGCTTCCGCTCCGACCGCCGCCCCGATCGTCGTGGACTTGCCCGAGCTGTGGAGCGATCTGCGCGAAGAAGGCGTGCGCATCCGCCTAGTGACACCTGTTTCATCGGTCGAAGTCGAGCCGGTTCGCCGCCGCGATGGCGCGTTCCAGATGCCGTACTTCTCCTTCGGCGCGACGCTGCCGCGTGCGCCTTCACCTTCGGAGTCCTGAGCATGGCCGTGGTCTGGAACGACAACACGCCGATCTATCTGCAACTGAAGGAACGCATCGTGGCGATGATTCTCGATGGGCTGCTCAAGCCCGGCGACGCGGTGCCTTCGGTACGGCAGGTGGCTGCCGACTATCAACTCAACCCCATCACCGTCTCACGCGCCTATCAGGAGCTGGCAGACGAGAACGTCGTGGAAAAACGCAGAGGACTTGGCATGTTCGTCACAGAAAGCGCCCCGCAGCAGTTGCTGGCTTCCGAACGGCAGCAGTTTTTGACCCACGAGTGGCCTGCCATCGTCGAACGCATCCAGCGTCTCGGCTTGGCTTGGGACACCTTGCGTGCCCAGATCGATGTCAGCCCGAATCCCGGAGAGCGTTCATGAGCGCCATTGTCGCCCGCAACCTCAGCAAGAAATACAACGGCAAGCCGGCGCTGGACGATGTGAGCTTTTCCATCGAGCCTGGCCGCATCGTCGGCTTGATCGGCCCCAATGGCGCCGGCAAGACCACCGCGCTCAAGGCCATCCTCGGCCTCACCACGTTCGAGGGCGAACTTTCGGTGCTCGGGCAGGATCCGCGCCGCGCCCGGAACGCGCTGATGAATGATGTCTGCTTCATCGCCGATGTCGCGATCCTGCCACGCTGGATCCGTGTTTCGCAGGCGATTGATTTCGTCGAAGGCGTGCATCCGCGCTTTTCCCGCGCCAGGTGCGAGGCGTTCCTTGCCCGTACCAAACTCCAACCCAGACAGCGGGTGCGGGAGATGTCCAAGGGCATGATCGTGCAGTTGCATCTGGCGCTGGTGATGGCCATCGATGCCAAGGTGCTGGTGCTGGACGAACCCACGCTCGGGCTCGACATCCTCTATCGCAAGCAGTTCTATCAGAGCCTGCTCAACGATTACTTCGACGAGGAAAAAACCATCATCGTCACCACCCATCAGGTGGAAGAGATCGAGCACATTCTCACCGACATCCTGTTCGTGCGTTCCGGCCAGATCGCGTTGGCCGCCACGATGGACGAAGTGGCCGAACGTTTCACCGAGGTGATGGTGTCACCGGCACAGGCCGATGCCGCGCGTGCGCTCGGGCCGTTGGACGAGCGTGGCGTGTTCGGCAAGTCGATTTTCCTGTTCGACGGCATCGAAAAATCCCGCCTCGCCGAACTTGGCGAGCTGCGCACTCCCAATGTCGCCGATCTGTTCGTCGCCACGATGAAAGGAACCTACGCATGAACGCCTCCACGCATACCGGCTCTTCGTTGGCACGCTCGCCGGCGCGCAAATTCGGTTGGTTGCTGCGGCGCGAATACTGGGAAAACCGTGGCGGTTTTTTCTGGGCGCCGGTCATCGCCGGCATCGTGATCTGCGCACTCAGCCTGCTCGGTGCGCTGGCTGGCAGCCTGCACATTTCGGGCATGGACAAGCCCCGCAATCTGAATGTCGATTTGAGTGAAACCGAGTTCGCCCGGCAGATGGGTTTCATCGGCGACGGCGGCCTGCTCGCAGGCGTGGGCATCGTCGGGGTGGTGCTTGGCTTCGTGGTGTTCTTCTATTGCCTCGGCGCACTCTACGACGACCGCCGCGATCGCAGCATCCTGTTCTGGAAGTCGCTGCCGGTTTCGGATTGGCTCACCGTTGCATCCAAGCTGGTCTGGGCGCTGTTGCTGGCGCCGATGCTCGCGATCCTGGTCGGCCTGTGCATCGGCGCTGTCCTTCTGCTGATCTCCGCGCTGATGATGAAGCTCAACGGCATGCCGGGAAGCGGCTCGATGATCTGGCACTCGCATCCGTTCCAGGTTGCGCTCAACGCACTCAGCATCGTGCCGGTGTATGCAGCGTGGTCGCTGCCCACCGTGGGCTGGTTGATGCTGTGCTCGGCGTTTGCCCGCAGCAAGCCGTTCCTGTGGGCGGTGCTGGTGCCCATCCTCACCGCCACGCTGTTGAGCTGGATGGGCGCGCTGCCCGGCATTTCGATGCCGCACGGCACCATCTGGTACGTGCTGGGCTATCGCGGCCTGCTCAGCATCGCGCCGGGCACCTGGTACATCGACGGCACCTTGCTCGGTCGATTGGCTGCCACTGCCGCCAGCAACGACATCGACAGCCCGGCAGACGTGATCGGCCTGATTGATCTCAGCCGCGGCTGGCACATCTTTGCCGGCGCCGATGTGTGGATCGGCATGGCGGCGGGTGCCGCGATGATCGCACTGGCGATCTGGCTGCGACGCAGGCGTGACGATGCATGACGCATTGAGCGCCCTGTCGTGATCACAACGGAAAGGCCGCCGGGAAACCGGTGGCCTTTCTGCATGGCGCCAAGGCGTTTCAGGTTAGGCTTTGCGCCTTTGATGGGCTGCCCGGGTTGCCAGGATGATGAGCAGAAATGTCGCATGCCCGCGTGGCAATGCCCGATGTGCGGAGGCGGTTTGAGCCAGTCGGATTCGGACGTGCTGCCACATCGCAGCGAAGCGCAACATTTCCCCTGGCTGGATCCGCTGCGTTTTTTCGCAGCGGTGAGCGTGCTGCTGTTTCACCTGCACGACATCGTGAAGCTCCCGTTGCCCGACAGCGGCCCGCTGCTCTGGTTTCGTGGCGGATTCCTCGGCGTGGATCTGTTCTTTGCGATCAGCGGCGCGGTCATCGCCTTGTCCTTGCATCGCCTCATGCAGCAGGAGCCGACGCGATGGCGGCGGAGTTTTGCGATTCGACGCGTGGCCCGCCTGGTGCCGTTGTATCTGCTGACCTGCGGCGTTTTCCTGATCTGCGTGCGGCCGGAAATACTGGCGCGGCAGGATGCGGCTTTCGTCGTCGCCACGCATGCACTGTTCGTCCACAACCTGTTTCCATCCACTCATGGCGTGATCAATGGCCCGAGTTGGAGTCTGGGCGTGGAGATGCAGTTCTATCTCCTCATGCTGCTGGCCGGGCCGTGGTTGCTGCGGCGCCGATGGGGAACGGTGCTGCTGGTGCTGGCCGTCGTGGCACTGAGCTGGCGCGCAGGCGTGTGGCTCTGGGCGCAACGTTCACCGGAGTGGGTGCTGCCGCGCATGTTCATCTACATCACGCAATTGCCCGGCGTGCTGGATGGATTCGGCGCCGGCATCCTCGCGCTGGGATGGCGCATGCGACATTCGGCAATCACAGCGGCACGCTGTTTTCCCTGGCTGGCATTGGGCGCATTGGCAACATGGGCGCTGGTGTTCTGGCTGTTGCTGCGCTACGCCGCGCATTACTGGAGTGCAGCATCGATGTTGCTGGGCCTGCGTGCCCTGATAGCCGCAGCGGCGGGCCTTGCGGTAGCCGCAGCACTGGCCGCTCCGGAGGCATGGAGCCCCGGGCGATTCGGACGCCTGCTCGGTGACATGAGTTACGGCGTCTATCTGTGGCACATGCCGGTGATGCTGTGGTGGCAGGCGCGATTGCCCGCGATGGATCCTGTCCCGCTGACGGTGCTGATCATCACCACCACGGTGTTGCTTGCGCTGGCAAGCTGGAAGCTGCTGGAGCGGCCCATCCTGCGTTGGGCAAGAAGATTCTGAGAGCCCGCCATCACGCGATGGCGTTGTCTCATTCTTCCGGCGTTACCACCAACCGCTTGCGTCGCGCCCGGGCGTGGGCCTGATCCATTTCTTCGTTCACGGCGGTCACGGCCAAATGCGATTCCTGCGACAAAAGCAGGCTCGCGCCGAACAGGCCGAGCACCCCGGCCGCTGCGAACATCGTCGGCAACATGCCGAGGCGGTAATCGAGGAAGGCATCCACCGC
>JAEXRB010000166.1 GCA_023438325.1 Pseudomonadota bacterium
CCTTTCCGGTTTGGTAGGTCTCGAACATCGACTTTGGATCAGGCTGATATTCCAGACTGGCGCGGCTCAACTCAAGGCTCGCATCGTCGAACGTCAACGCGATGACCAGCCTGCTGCCGTCGGCCGCCTTGCCGCCCAATGAGACTTGCAGCGAGCGGATGATGTCAATGCTGCGCACTTCCGCCTCGTTAAACGTCTTGCCCGCCATACCGCGGACGATGCTGCGCACCTCGTCGGCATCGACTTTCTTCGCAATCCCGGATTTCTCCAGGCTGCGATTGGCATCGTCCAGCGCACGCCGACCATCGGCACCGGCAAGCTTGGAATCCATCTGCTCGCCGATGTCATCGGCTACTTTCGTGGCCAGCGAACGGAAAGATTGCCGGCCGCGCCCGACATCGGCTTCGATCGTGCCCTGCACGCTCTGGCCGGGCTGCAACGACGCGTCCGCCGGCGGCAGTTTTGCAGCTGCGGCATCGATGGCATCGCGCATGCCATCGGCAGGTGATGAGGCGGCTGGCGCAGCACCTTGATCGCTGCAGGCCAGCAAGCCAAGAAACATCGGAACAAGAAAGATGGTGGTACGCATGGTTCACTCCACAGGTTGTTCGTCGAGAATCAGTTTCACGCCCGGCTTGATGCCTGCGACCCAGCCTTCACCCTGCTGACTCAACCGGACGGCGAAGCGACTGCCTTTGAGATGGCAACGCGGGTAGCTGACGAAATAGCTTCCAGTCGGCTCGTAATGCCAACCTGCACAGCCTTCTTCTGCCATGCACATGGCCTGGCAATCGGCTGCGGTCTGTTCCACTGTGAAATCGTGATTTCCCAGCGATTCGGTGCCATTGGGATCCATGTAGATGCCCACTTCGGCTTCGAGCCCGTAGCCTTCCATCCAGTCCTCGCCCTCGCGCGCGGAAACCGTGGCATAGCTGTGTCCTGCGATTTCGCCCAGCGCGTGGTTCAACGCGTCTGCATCACGCGCTTGGACATAACGCCCACCGGTATGTTCGGCCAGACAGCGCAACTGTTTGTCTGCGGTGCTGCCGGCCTGGATGTCGAACCCGACGACATGCGCGGTGAAGTCGATGCCCATCCGCTCCAGTTCCTCGCCCAGCGCACACGGGTCGGCGCTACAGGTTTCCTCGCCATCACTGATGAGGATCACGGTGGCTTTCTGTTCGGTATAACGCAGCGCATCCGCGGCCTGTCGCACCGCTGCCGCAATCGGCGTCATGCCCATGGGCGTGAGCGTGCTGGCCTGCTGGCGGATGGCGGCAGCATCGAAACCGTCAGGCGCGATCAGAAGTTCGATGTCCTCGCAATCGCCCTTGCGGCGGTGGCCATAGGCCATCAATCCCAGCTCGCCGCCAGGCCAGCCATCGAGCATGCTGCCGACGGCATCACGCGCGATGGCGATTTTCGCCTGACCTTGTATCTGCCCCCACATCGAGCCGGAAGCATCGAGCACGAGGATGGCGCGGGAAGCCTCCGGCGGCGGCTCGGCCTGAGCCAGCGCGCCAGCCATCAGCAGGAAAACGGAGAAAATCGGGGCAGAGCGCATCGAGGAATCTCCCAAGGCACCGCAGGGTTGCGGCCAGACCCCGGAAAAGACAGGAAGCTGCGAAAAAACCGGACATCACCCTCGAAATGCCCGGCCAGGGCCTCCTGCCGCACCCATTACTGCGTTGCTGGCTCCTGTACCGGCTCCTGTACCGGCTCCAGTTCGCCTACCTCGACTTCACCCTTCGGCGGGCCTTTCCAGACCTCGTCCTGAAGCTGCCAGTACTGCTCCGGATTCCAGTATTTCTTCGCGTACAGCTCGTCGGCCCGGAGGGTCACGCCGGTTCCTGCAAGCGGGCCGGTATAGGGAATGATGGTCAGGTTGCCGACGAAGCCGGTACGACTGCCGGTGACGCTGCGCGCTTCGCGCCGCATCACTTTCGCCAGCCTGGGCTTGGCGACTTCGTCACCGTACTCGGCATACAGCGCCTGGCCGCGCGCCAGCGCGTCGCGCCGGCCGGTTTCATCCAGTTGATGCCAGTAGCGTTCGCGCAGAATCAGGAAGTTCGGATAGTTGCGCTCGGCGGCAAGATCCATCCAGACATAGCCCAGCACACGATCCTGCGGCATGCCGATGCCCTCCCAATGCATCTCGGCAAGCATCGCCTGCGAAGCCTTGTCGCCATAGCGTGCGGCGCGCAGGAAATGCTTTGCGGCCTCGGTATGACGCTGATTGGCATAATCGTGCAGTGCCTCGCGCCGCCAGCGGATATCGGGATGCCCGGCGAGGAAACCTTCGGTCATCGCCTCGATTGAAATGCCCGGCTCACCGACGAATTTGCCTTGGCGAGGCGCTTCTGGCGGCGCCTGCCATTTGATCTGGCGCGGTTCCTTGGCAAGCACGGTGCTCGCCAGCATTGCAGTCAACAGTGGCAGCCAGCGACGCGATTTCATGGACACTTCCTCAATGGGTTCGGAGACGGGCATCCATGACGCCGTGATGCCCGTACCGTGACATGATCGCCATTTCCGATCATGTGCCAAACCTCACGCGCTGCGACGCAGCGCCTCGATGCGTTCGCTCAGCGGCGGGTGCGACATGAGCAACCGCTTGAGGCCGTGCGCGATGCCACCGGAAATGCCGAAGGCGCGGATCTGGTCAGGCAGCGTGCTCTGACCGTGATTGAGGGAAAGCCGCTCGAGCGCGGCGATCATCTTCTGGCGCCCGGCCAGCTGCGCACCGCCGCTGTCGGCACGGAACTCGCGCCAACGGCTGAAAGCCATCGCGATCATCGAGGCCAGCAGACCGAACACCATGTCCAGCACCAGCACGATGATGTAGTAGAAAAAACTCGGGCCTTCATCGCGATTGCCGCTGATCATGCTGTCGATGGCACGCCCGACCACGCGCGCCAGGAAGATGACGAAGGTATTGAGCACACCCTGGATCAACGCCATCGTCACCATGTCGCCATTGGCCACGTGCGCCATTTCATGACCCAGCACCGCCTCGGCCTCATCGCGGCTCATCGAACGCAGCAGGCCGGTCGACACGGCTACCAGCGAACTGTTGCGCGTGGCGCCGGTGGCGAATGCGTTGATGTCCGGCGCGTCGTAAATCGCCACCTCCGGCATCTTGATGCCCAGTTGTCGGGATTGCTGCTGCACCGTATCGAACAGCCAGCGCTCGACCTCGTTGCGCGGCTGCGTAATGACCTGTGCGCCGGTGCTGCGCTTGGCCATGGTCTTGGACAGCAGCAGCGAGATCAGCGCGCCACCGAAACCGAAGATGGCGGCGAACACCAGCAACGTGCCATTTTGTTGCAGTTGAATACCGAATCCCTTCTCAAGCACGCTCAGCACGATGCCCAGAAGAACGATGACGGCCAGGTTGGTGGCCATGAAAAGCGCGATGCGTCGCATCATTGCCATGGGAAATTGTCTCCAATGTGTCGCCGGGAATCCGGCGCATCCGTTCCATTCTTGCGGAAATGACGCCATCGCACGCTGAATTCAAGCCGAGCCCGACCCGCTACCGCGGCCGTTTCGCGCCGTCGCCAACCGGCCCGTTGCATTTCGGTTCACTGGTCGCAGCGTTCGGCAGCTTCCTGAGGGCCCGTTCGCAGCGTGGCCAATGGTTGTTGCGGATCGAAGACATCGACACGCCTCGCGTGGTTGCCGGTGCGGCGATCCGGCAAATGGAGGCGTTGCAACGCTTCGGCCTGCACTGGGACGGCGAGGTGGTCTGGCAAAGCCGGCGGCAGGAGGCCTATCAAGCCGCGCTGGAGAAACTCGCCGCCGCCGGCCTGTTGTTTCCCTGCCGCTGCAGCCGGGGCGAGCTTTCCGGCGCGCTGCATCGTGGCTGCATCGGCGCGCGCCTCGACGGCCCTGCGGCCCTGCGTCTGCGCGTACCTGATCGGGACATCGGCTTCATCGACCTGATCCGTGGCGCACAACGACAGAACCTGGCGCGCGAAGTGGGCGACGTGGTGCTGCGGCGCGTGGACGGGTTGATCGCCTATCAGCTCGCCGTGGTGGTGGACGATGGCGAAGCCGGCATCACCGAAATCGTGCGCGGTGCCGACCTGCTCGATTCCACCGCTCGGCAACTCTTCCTGCAACACGCCCTCGGCCTGCCATCTCCCACGTATGCGCACCTGCCGCTGGCGCTGGATGCACAGGGCCAGAAACTCGGAAAATCCCAGCAATCGCTCGCGCTGGATCCCTTCCATCCACTGCCATCCCTGCGTGCTGCCTGGCAGTTTCTGGGGCAGGCTCCGCAGGTTGTTCAGCACTGCACTTCCGTCGCGCAATTGATCGAAACCGCCATCGCGGGTTTCGATCCGCGCAGCATCCCCGCCCGCGACAGCCACATCGCCTGCACCATGTAGAATCAGGACAAACTGCGTCATCTCGAACGCAGGCACGAGGGAATCCCGACATGACACAACGCATCGCACTGGTCACTGGCGGCACCGGCGGCATCGGTACGGCCATCTGCAAACGTCTTGCCGACGCCGGCCACAAGGTCGCCACCAACTACCGCAACGAGGAAAAGGCCCGCGAATGGCAGGCCAGGATGCAGTCGAGCGGATATGACTTCGGCCTGGCCAAGGGCGATGTATCGTCCCCGGAGGAAGCCGCCGCGATGGTGCGCGACGTCGAATCCACGCTCGGCCCGATCGACATCCTCATCAACAACGCCGGCATCACTCGCGACGGCACGTTCCACAAGATGGGCGCGGCGCAGTGGCACGACGTCATCAACACAAACCTCAACTCGGTGTTCAACGTCACCCGCCCGGTGATCGAAGGCATGCGCGAGCGCAAATGGGGACGCATCATCCAGATCAGCTCGATCAATGGCCTCAAGGGCCAATACGGCCAGGCCAACTATGCGGCGGCCAAGGCCGGCATGCACGGCTTCACCATTTCGCTGGCGCGTGAAAACGCCAAACTCGGAATCACCGTGAACACCATCTCGCCCGGCTACGTGGCCACCGACATGGTGATGGCGGTGCCGGAGGAAGTCCGCGCCAAGATCGCCGCCGACATCCCCACCGGCCGTCTCGGTACGCCGGAGGAAATCGCCTACGCCGTGGCGTTCCTCGTGGATGAACAGGCCAGCTGGATCACCGGCTCCAACCTGGATATCAACGGCGGCCATCACATGGGTTGGTGATGCGCATCAAGTTGTTCGGGTTGCAACACCCGGACGGGTAAGCGATGCTGAGCGAATACTCTAAAGCTCGTCCGCTGCACCACACAGGCCCCTGCCATGGCAAAGACTCGCGTCATCAAGAAGTATCCGAACCGCCGTCTCTACGACACCGAAATTTCCAGCTACATCACGCTGGAGGATGTGCGGCAACTGATCTGTGATGGCGAGAAGTTCGAGGTCATCGATGCCAAGAGCGGCGAGGATCTCACCCGCACGGTGCTGTTGCAGATCATCGCCGAGCACGAAGAGCGCGGCCAGCCGATCTTCTCCACGGAGCTTCTCACCCAGATCATCCGCTTCTATGGCGACGCCTTGCAGGGGTTCATGGGCAACTATCTGGAACGCTCGATGCAACTGTTTCTGGATCAGCAATCCCAGTTCCGCAGCCAGTTGTCGAGCCTGATGGGACAGACGCCGTGGAGCATGTTGCACCAGCTGCCCGAGCGCAACCTGGACATGTGGAAGAACTTCCAGCAAGGGCTGATCGGCTCGATTCCGGCCGAGCCACCGCGCAGCGCAACCGGAACACGCACACCACCAAAATCACGCTGAAACCACCGGGCCGCCGATCACATCGCGCGGCCCGGTTCACATTCGCCGGTGCTCTTTTCCGCCCTTCAGCGCCGCGACAGCCAATCGCAAATCGCCGTCGGCACCTCATGCTGGGCGCGGCTGGAAACATAGATGCCGATATGGCCTCCCTTGAAGGCCAGCTCGCTGTAATCCTTCGTCCCCACCAGCCCGGCCAGCGCACGCGAAGCATCCGGCGGCACGAGGTGATCCTGCAGGGCGTAAATGTTGAGCACCGGCATGGTCACGTGCTTGAGCGAAAGCGCACGCGTGCCGACGCGAATCCCACCGTTGATGAAGCCGTTGCCCTTGTAGAACTGGTTGACGAACTGCCGCAGCATCTCGCCAGCCTGATCGGGTGAATCGAAGATCCACTTCTCCATGCGCAGGAA
>JAEXRB010000246.1 GCA_023438325.1 Pseudomonadota bacterium
CTGCAACCACTGCCGAACCACGCACTCGCGTGGAGCGCCCGCAGCTTGAACCCCTTTCACCCGCCACCACGGGCGCGAAAACCCCGTGCAGTGCAGGCCTTGCGTTTCGTGACTCGGGTCCTACCCCTGATTTCACGGAAGTTGCGGAGCATACGCCTGTGCGAAACCGCCAGCTACAGTGAGAAATCCGATCGGCTATCCCCTGTCTTGATGCCGATCAATCCGCCTTCCCGCCATCTGCGGGATGCTTCCCCTGCCCGCTATGCTCGGGCGCGATGCCCACCGCTCAAGGACACCCGCATGACCGTTTCCGATACCCATGGCAACGACGGCCTTGGCCGTCTTCTCGCGCATGTCGCAGCCTTCGAACCCATCCGCGTCGCGGTGGTGCACCCCTGCGATGCGCCGAGCCTGAGCGGTGCGCTGGATGCCCGGCGCAACGGCTTGATCGACCCTATCCTGGTCGGCCCGCGCGCGCGTATCGAAGCAGTTGCTGCACAGGAAGGCTTCGATCTTTCCGGCCTCGTCATCGAGGACACGCCGCACAGCCACGCCGCTGCCGCGCACGCGGCAGAGCTGGCCCGCACGGGCAAGGTCGAGGCTTTGATGAAGGGCAGCCTGCATACCGATGAACTGATGTCCGCCGTGGTGGCACGCGAGGCCGGGCTGCGCACCAAGCGTCGCGTCAGTCATTGCTTCTTGATGCAGACACCGCATTACCCGCGCCCCTTCATCGTCACCGATGCGGCGATCAACCTCGCGCCTGATCTGATGCAAAAGGCCGACATCGTGCAGAACGCGATTGATCTGGCCCATGTGATCGGCGTGGCAGTACCCAAAGTGGCGATTCTTGCTGCGGTGGAAACCGTCATGCCCGCGATGCAAGCCACGCTCGACGCTGCCGCGCTGTGCAAGATGGCCGATCGCGGCCAGATTACCGGCGGCCTGCTGGACGGCCCGCTCGCGTTTGACAATGCCATCTCGCCGGAGGCCGCACGTACCAAGGGCATCGTGTCGCAGGTCGCAGGTCAGGCCGACATCCTCGTGGTGCCGGATCTTGAAAGCGGCAACATGCTGGCCAAGCAACTGATGTATCTGGGCCAGGCCGCCAGTGCCGGCATCGTGATGGGCGCCAAGGTACCGGTGATCCTCACCAGCCGTTCCGATACCCACGAGGCGCGTATCGCTTCCTGCGCCATCGCCCTGATGTTGGCGCACCGCTATCGCATCAGCCCGCCCTGAGCGGCGGGCATCATTTCCCTCACGCAACGAAGGAGTCTTCCGATGAAGTACACATTCAATGGTGATGTCGCACTTGTTTCCGGCGCAGGCTCGGGCATCGGCGCCGCCACCGCACGGTTGCTGGCCGACAATGGCGTGCGCGTCGTGGTTTCTGACCTGCACCCCGCGTCGGTGGAGCGCGTCGTGGCGGAAATCCGTGCCGCGGGCGGCACCGCGCTGCCGCACGTGGGCGATGTCTCGCGCCCGCAGGATGCCGAATCGGCGGTGGCGCTTGCCGTGAGCCAATTCGGCGCGCTGCATCTGGCCTTCAACAATGCCGGCATCGGCGGCACGCTCAAGCCTTCCGGCGAGCTGGATCCGGCTGATTGGCAGCGCGTGATCGACATCAACCTGAGCGGTGTGCAATACGGCATGCGCTACCAGATTCCCGCCATGCTCGCAGCCGGCGGCGGCGCCATCGTCAACATGTCCTCGATCCTCGGCGTGGTGGGTGATGCCAACGCCCCGGCGTATGTCGCCGCCAAGCACGGTGTCACCGGGCTGACCCGCTCTGCGGCACTGGCGTATTCGGCACGCGGCATCCGCATCAACTCGATCCACCCCGGCTATGTCGAAACACCGATCCTGGATGGCCTGGATGCGAACACCCGTGGCGCATTGGTCGGCAAGCACGCCATCGGCCGACTCGGCCGCGCCGAGGAAATCGCGCACGCCACTGCCTTTCTGCTCTCCGATGCCGCCAGCTTCATTGCCGGCGCCGGCCTGCTCGTGGATGGCGGCTACACCGCCGCCTGACATCGCCCTCGGCCTCCGCGCCTCCTCCCCGAGGCGCGGGAACCCTCACCCTTCCTCCGCACAAGGCCCGAACCTTCATGCCCACGCTTTCCGACGACCTGATCCTCGTCCTCAACTGCGGCTCATCGAGCATCAAGTTCGCGCTGTTTGATGCCGGCGCCACGCCACTGCCGCGCACGCCGCTGTGGAACGGCAAGGTACAGGGCATCGGCGGGCCGAATCCCGATTTCGGTGAAAGCGTTCCCGGGGAAGCCAAAGTCGCGCCGCTGCCGGTGCAACTGGATGCCGAACATCCGCATACCGCCGCACTGGCGCTGATCCACCAGCGTGTGACCGCGCGATTGGCCGGGCGGCGCGTGGTGGCCGTGGCGCACCGTGTCGTGCACGGCGGCAACAAATACTTCGCATCCACCCGCGTCGACGCATCGCTCGTGGCCGAATTGCGAGAGCTGATCCCGCTGGCGCCGCTGCATCAACCCTTTCCGCTGAAGGCCATGAGTCTTTTGCTGGAACAATACCCGCGCATGTTGCAGGTGGCCTGCTTTGACACCGGCTTCCACCACACCCTGCCAAAAGTGGAACAAGTGCTGCCGCTGCCATATTCGGCCTGGGAACGCGGCCTGCGCCGCTACGGCTTCCACGGCCTTTCCTATGCCTACATGGCCACGGCCCTGCCCGAACGCCATGGCGCACGCGCACGCGGTCGCACCATCGTCGCGCACCTGGGCAGCGGCGCCAGCCTGTGTGCCATGCAGAACCTCGAAAGCGTCGCCACCACGATGGGGTTTTCCGCACTCGACGGCTTGATGATGGGCACGCGCACCGGCGCACTCGATCCGGGTGCACTGCTGTACCTGATGGAGATCGAAAAACTCTCGCTCGAACACGTCGGCCAGATGCTTTACCACCAATCCGGCCTGCTCGGCGTTTCCGGCATTTCCTCCGAACCGCGCGTGATCGTGAAACACGAAAACGATGCGGGCCAGAACGGCGAGCGCGCACGCATCGCGCTGGCGCTTTACGTGCGCCGCATCGTGCGGGAAATCGGTGCGCTGGCCGCGGTTCTGGGGGGCCTCGACCTGCTCGTCTTCACTGCCGGCGTGGGCGAGCACAATGCCTTCATCCGCGAGCGCATCTGCCACCACCTCGCCTTCCTCGGCATCACCCTGGACGATGCCGCCAACGCCGCCGATGCGCCCGTCATTTCATCCACGCAGAGCCCCGTTCTTGTCGGCGTGGAGCCCACCAACGAAGAGTGGATTGCCGCGCAACAGGCCCAATCGCTGCTGGCCGACTGACGCACCCTGCGCGCAACGAACCCGCCCACCGCCACCATCGGCATTGGCACGCGAACGAAGACAACGGAGCCTGCAGCTTCCCGCCACGTACCGAAAACCACAACGCCACACGCCGCAAAGGAGAACGTCATGCCCACGCCCAATCCTTCCCGCGCCCGCTGGCTCGCCGGCCACGGCCCCATTGCGCACCGCGCCGAAACCGTTGCGCGCATCGACGCACTGATCCGGAAACTTGTTGACGACGGCCGCATCGCCCATGCCGATACCGCATGGCAGCTACTCGCCGCCGCCGACCGCCTCGCCTGCATGGCGATGAACGTGGTCGCGCACATGACCTACGCGCACCGCTTCGATCCTTCCGGCAATGCCCTCGCCGCCGACGATTTCAAACCCACGCCCGAAGGCCACACCGGCGGCGCGCTCAACAAGGTGCCGGCCTTCGTCGGCTACCTGCTCGCCAATGCACTCACTGCCCACACCCGCGGCTGGATCATGGGCCAGGGCCATTGCGTGGCCGCCATCGAAGCCATCAACGCACTCACCGGCGATGTTTCGCCCGCGCAGCGTGGCCGTTACGACCGCAGCGCCGAAGGGCTGTCGCGCCTGTGTGCCGATTTCTATTCCTACGCCATCGATGCACACGGCCGCCCTGCCGTGCCGCTCGGCAGTCACGCCGGCCCGAACACCGCCGGCGCGGTCTCCGAAGGCGGCTATCTCGGCTTTGCCGAACTGCAATACATCCACATGCCCTTGCCCGGCGAATCGCTGGTGGCTTTCCTCAGCGATGGCGCATTCGAAGAACAGCGCGGCCCGGATTGGGCGCCACGCTGGTGGCGTGCGAAAGACAGCGGCTTCGCCATTCCGGTGATGATCCTCAACGGCCGCCGCATCGAACAACGCACCCAGATCGTGCAGGAAGGCGGCGCCGCATGGCTGGCCGAAGACGTGCGCCACAACGGCTTTGATCCACTCATCGTCGATGGCCGCGACCCGGCCGCCATCGCATGGGGCATCCTCCACGGCGAGGATGCACTGCGCGCTTTCGCCGCCACGCCCGAACACCGCTATCCCGCGCCACTGCCCTACGTCATCGCCGAAACCGAAAAAGGCTTCGGCTTTCCCGGTGCCGGCACCAATGCCGCACACAACTTGCCACTGGCCGGCAATCCACACACCGATGCCGCCGCGCGCGAACTGTTCAACACCAGTGCCGCCGCGCTGTTCGTGCCACCCGCCGACCTCGACGAAGCCCTCGCCGCATTCGCCACCCACAGCGCACAACACCGCCCGCTGGAAAGCGCACACCCGATGGCGCATCGCCATCCCCCCGCACCCGTGCTGCCCGAACCCACATGGCTGGCACCCGGCCAGCCATCCAGTGCCATGGCCGCGCTGGATCAATGGTTCGTCGCCTTCACCCAAGCCAACCCGAACCTGCGCATCCGCATCGGCAACCCGGACGAACTGGCCAGCAACAAG
>JAEXRB010000010.1 GCA_023438325.1 Pseudomonadota bacterium
CGCCGCGCACGGAAGAAGTCGTGGCGGCATCCGGCAGTGCGGCCAAGGTGCTGGTATCCAATCGCAACCTCTTGATCGTTGCGGATCTTTTGCTGGTCAACAAGGGCTTTGCACAGGCCAGGCCCGAGTGGGTGAAGGGTCTGGTGCACGGCCTTCTGGAAGGCAATCGGCAAGTGCGTGACGAACCCGCGCGGCATCTGGCCACGATAGCAAAGGCGTTCGAATGGGATGAAGCCGAAACCCGCGCCGAACTGGCGCGCGTGCATCTATCCAACCTGCCGGAAAACCGTGCTTTCTTCAGCGGCCAGATCGATGCCGCCGGCTCCTTCCAGGGCATCTATCAGTCCTCGGTGCTGGCCTACGGCAACCTGATCCGCAACCCGGCCGATCCGGCGCGCTATGTCGATACGCAGTATCTGGATGCATTGGACAAGAGCGGCGAATTCGCCGCGCAGACGATCGCGATTGCACCGATCCGCACCAGCACCGGTGCGATTTCGCTGGAAGGCGACGCGTTGTTGAGCCGCGACATCCGTTTCTTCTTCGAGCCCAACTCCGCCGTGCTGGACAAGGCTTCGCAGGAAAACCTCAAGTATCTGGACACGATCCAGAACTTCCTCCAGGTCAGTCCCGGCTCGGTGGTTCTGCTTCGCGGCCATGTGGATGATGCGCGCCGCGGCGAATTCGAGAAGCAGGGCGGGGCACAACTTGTGCGCAGCATGGCGTTGAAAGCCATGGAGCTTTCCCGCCAGCGTGCCGAAGCCGTGCGTGCTGCGCTGCTGGAGCGCCATCCGCGCCTGGATGCCAGCCGCATCGAACTGGTCGGGCGTGGCTGGGAAGAGCCCGCAGGGCCCGACAGCGATCTCAATCGCCGTGTCGAAGTGCAGTGGTTCACGCTGGAGTGATGGCGTCTGAATGACGCACCTTGACCTTTCCCGACCGAAGCGATCCGGCTTGATGCGTCTTGCGCGCATCGTGCTGTTCGTCGTGGCGATCTATCTGGTCGGTGCCAACGTATTGCTGAACACCGCGCTGCTGGCCCCGCTGGTCAATCGCAAACCCGAGCGTTTCACCCTGCATTGGGATCGCGGCCTGATGCTGTGGCCGGGGCGCATCACGCTGTGGGATGTGACGATGCACGGGCAGGTCCGGCACAACGCGTGGAAAATCCAGGCGCAACGGGTGTCTGGCCGGGTGGCGCTGTGGCCGTTGTTGCGCAAGGAACTGCGTTTTGCGTGGATCGATGGCGAGCATCCGCAGATCGCGCTGCGTCCGGTTGCGCATGATCTGCCGCCGCTGCCTTCCGGGCAGGGGCTGCGCCTGGTGTTCGAAGATGTGCGCGTGGCTTCGCCTCTGCGCTTTTCGCTGGATGACACGCAATTGGATGCCGAAGTCGAGGCGCGTGCGAGCTGGTCGCAGCAATTGCGTGGCGGCACCTTCCAGTTGCAGCCCTCCACTTTGCGACTGCAACACGGCCGCGTGGCGCGTGGCGAAAAACTGCTGGTGAGCGACCTGTTTCTGGAGGGAAAGGCCGAGATCGATGCGCACCGGCGCGGCGAGCATCGCGGCATCGGCATTCTTGATTTCCTGCGTGCCGACGTCACGCTTTCCGGCAGTGCGCCGGGTTTTGCTCTTGATGTGGACGAGGCCTTCAATGTGGGCCACAGCCTGCATGGCTCGCGCGGCGAGGTGGCCGGTCGCATCGTG
Source organism: Pseudomonadota bacterium (assembly GCA_023438325.1). Lineage (GTDB taxonomy): Bacteria > Pseudomonadota > Gammaproteobacteria > Xanthomonadales > Xanthomonadaceae > Denitratimonas. The sequence continues at coordinate 1,708 of JAEXRB010000010.1, forward strand.
CTGGCGCAGGGGGCACTGGGCGCGCAAACCGATCTTTCCGTGCGCATCCCGATCCATGCGACGACGCATTCGGGGCATCAGGCCGATGGTGACGCACGGCTGCGGCTCTCGCCGGTCGGGGAGGACATCGCATTGCAACTTTCGTTGCCTCCGATTCCCGATCTGATCGAACGCGCGCAGGCGGATCTGTCGCTGGATTCGCTGCAATTGCCGTTGCCGCCATGGGATGCGCAGTTGCAGCGCCTGAACGGCGAGATCGACCTGCATGCCCGCTTTTCCTCGCTCGCACTGGCGCGGCCGCTGCTGGCGCGGCTCAAGGGATTGGAGCTCGATGGCCGTGGCGATGTGGAAGGCCGGGTGGTGTTGGTGGCGGGAGAGCTGGCTGCCGGCACGCAGGTCAACGTGAAGGAAGCGGAGTTCGAGTTGCTTGCCTATTCGCATCGCTTCCAAGGCGCCGCCAAAGCCGATGCACGCATCGCGCCCCATGCCGATGGCGCCGTGGGCGCGGTGGCGAAGGTGACGCTGGAGCGCTTCGACATCGCGCCCGCCAATGCACCCGGAGAGGTGCTGGGCTCCGGCCGCAACCTTGTGCTCGATCTTTCGGCCAGTGGCACGCTGGCGCAGCTGCGTGACCGGCTGGATGCACGCCTGCGTTTCAGCGATGCGCGCCTGCCGGAGCTGTCGCGCTTCAATCGATACCTGCCCAAGAACGGCGTGCGCTTCCTCTCGGGCAGTGGTCGCATCGGTGCGGACATGCGAATGCACGTGGCCGATGATCGCAATGGCGGCACGCTGTCTCTGGCCGCGTCGGCTGCGGCATTGCGGGTGGGCGAGATGGTGCTGCGGGGTGATCTGGCGCTGGATGCCAGGCTCGATGCGGGCCGCCTGGACAACTCCGATTTCGCCTTGCCTGGAACCCGTATCGCGATTCGTCGCGCCGCCATCGTGGAGCCGCTGGACGAGCGCGTGCAGAACTGGTGGGGCACGGTCGACATCACGCGCGGCAAGGTCAGCTTCGGTCAGCCGATGGTGGTATCGGCTGATGCCGACGTGGCAATGCGCGACATTGCCCCGTTGCTGTCGCTGTTCGCGCAGAACAAGCGTTTCCCGCGCTGGATCCGCAGCATGATCGATGCAGGTCAGGCCAAGGTGTCAGGCCGTCTGCGCATGCGTGATGACAGCGTGATCGTCGATCACATCATCGCCAGCAATGAGCGTTTCGATGTGAAGGCCCGCCTGCGTCTGGATGACGACAAGCCCTCCGGTCATCTTTATGCGCGCTGGGGCGTGCTGGGCTTGGGGTTGGAGCTGGTTCGCGGCGAGCGCGAGTTTCATCTGGCGGGTGCGAAAAAATGGTTCGAGGCGCAGACGCCATATCTGCCGGAGCGTTGATGGCTCTATGATCCGGGCTCCCGGCCGTTGCGTGCCGCTACTCCCGCATATCGCATGAGCGTTCATCACAGCATTCTCGAGTTGATCGGCAAGACGCCGATGCTTAAAGCCAGAAACCTTGATACCGGCTGCTGCGAGCTGTATTTCAAGCTGGAGAACACCAATCCCGGCGGCTCGATCAAGGATCGCATCGGTCTGTCGATGATTGCCGCGGCTGAGCAGGCCGGCAAGATCAAGCCCGGCGACACGCTGGTGGAGGGCACGGCGGGCAACACCGGTATCGGGCTGGCGCTGGTGGCGCAGGCCAAGGGCTATCGATTGATCCTCGTGGTGCCGGACAAGATGAGCCGCGAGAAGATCTTCAACCTCAAGGC
>JAEXRB010000331.1 GCA_023438325.1 Pseudomonadota bacterium
GGATACAACCGCTCACGCAAAGCCAACGCGACGTTGAGGCGATGCACGATGAGCGAACGATCCAGCGCATGGCTGCCACGATCGAGCAAGCGCGCGGCAATCAGCGTGGCTGGATTGACGTAACCGGTCCCCAACGGTTTGCCGGCCGCATCGAGCAGAGCCACCGCATCACCGGGCGAGAAACCGGTCAGCGGCGTGCGGGTCACGTCGATTTCGTTACTGAACACCCATAGGTGGCCGGCGCGCAGGCGGCGATCCTCGCCGCGTTTGAGTTGCAGCGCGGGCAGGGCTTGGTCGGTCATTAGCTAATCCTTGGATAGAAAAAACGTCAGGACAGCCGTTTTTCACAGCAGCGCTGCCCGAAGAGTGACGCACACGCAGGTGCGCCATGAAAAGTCAGTGCCACAAACGCGGCAACAGCAGCAACGCCCAGACCAGCAACGCGTTCATCATGAAAACAAACACCGCAGCAGAACCCATGTCCTTGGCACGGCCGACCAGTTCGTGGCGCTCCGGCCCGAAGCGATCCACCGCCGCTTCCAGTGCCGAGTTCATCACTTCGGCACCCAGCACGGCAAGCAGGCTGGATACCAGCATGGCACGTTCCATGCCGCTGTTCCCCAAGCACAGGCCGAGCGGAGCAAACAGCAGGAACAGCACCACTTCCAGCCGGAACGAGGATTCGTGCCGCCAGCACGCCGCCAAGCCCTGCATCGACCAGCGCAACGCACGCAGGATCTGCGCCGGGCCGCGCAGCAGGCCGGAACCATCGTCAGCCATGTCGCGCCTTACTTGCCCGTGTCGCCGGCAGGCGGTGCGTTCCACTGACGGAAGCGCGAATGTCGTGCCAGCTCCTCAGCCGAAAGCATACTGTTGTATCGCTTGCCGCCGATCACCCACGTGGGAAAACTGTCGACACCAGCCGCCGCACACTCGAATGCCAGCGTGCCATTGCGACCGTTCGGGCTGCACTCCACGTAGGGCAACCTTTCCGCAGAACGTCCGAACAGGCGCTTCTGCTTCTGGCAGTTCGGACACCAGAACGCGCCGTAGTACTTGGCTCCGCTCTGGCTCAGGTGCACCGCGAGCGGCTCCAGGCGTGGATCATCGGGCGGAGACAGCCAGCCCGCCTGGGCGGAAGCGATCAACACCATCGCCGGAACCAGCACGATGCCATGCAGCGTCAGCCAGCGGGACCAGCCGCTGGCGGGTGTCTGCGCCGGGCGTTTGCGCATCACCTGCACGAAAATCGCCACGATCAGCACCAGCGAGATCAGGCACCACAGGCAGAACGCCTGCAGCGCAATCCAGCCCACGAGAGTGAGATACACGCTCACCAGCACGCCGACCAGAGCCAGCGAGAACAGCCGCCGCCAGCGCATGGCTGCAGTGCGTCCGGTGGCCGCGACCAGTGCGATCAACGCATAAAGCCCCAACCCCCACAGCGCCATCGGCAGGCCGAACAGCATCGACCAGCGGCTTCCCTGCACGATGTCGCAGGAAGAACCTTCCGTGCAGAACAAAGCATCGCTACCGCTCAGGTGCACGATCAGCAGGTACGCCGTCAGCAGTGCGCCCAGCCCGGCCATGACCACCATCGGCCAATCCGGCGCCAGACGCGCCTTCGCGCTGCCCGTGAATCCGGTCTGTCCCCTGTTCAGCGGCTTCTTGCGTGTTCTGGCCATCGTTGTGGTGCTCCCCTCGTTTTTCTGTCGTTTGCCATGGTGGCGTGGCGCGAAAGATTATCAGGCCACGTCAGCGCCGTGGTCATCGCAGAGCACCTCGCACCGGCGTGCGTAATTGTGAAAAAAATGCGCGAGCCCCGGGAAATGCCCGTTTCTGGCTTATGCTCGTGGCTTTCCCGTGGTCGAAAACGCCCTTCTGGCAATGCCCGCCTCTCGCACTTTCGCCCTTGTCGGCACCTCCGAAGAAACCGCCGCGCACATCCGGCTGCTGCTGCGCATGGCGGGCATGCGCCTGCAACACCGCTGGGAACTGCGCGACGGCGACGAGGCTGATCTGGTCATCATCGAGCCACGCGACGATCTGGCATCCAAGGCCATCCAGACGCGCTGCCAGGCCGCCGGCATTCCCTTCGCCATCCTGTGCGAGAGCGATGACCTGATCGTGCACGGCATGGCGCTGAGGCGACCGCTGAAACTGGACCAGCTCGCCGCCATCCTCAATACCGCCGGTGCGATGCGCGCGGAAACAGACATCGTCACCGGACTGGATGCCGATTTCTACAACACCGAGCTGGGCGAACTGGTGCCGCAGAGCAAGGGCAGCGCGTTCTGGGACCAGCCCGAGCACGCCAGCCACGACGTGAGCGCGGCGTCCACCGCTCCGGCAAACGGCACCCACGCGCTGGATGCCTTCAACTTGCTCGTGCATGGCGACCCGCTGATCGAGCCCGAACCCGAAACCCCACTGATAGACGAACACACCCAATTGGATGCCATCCAGGGTGGCAACAGCGCGCGCCAGACATTCCGCAGCGAAGATGCCGCCACCCGCGCCGCCGCCAGCCTCATCGGGGTCACGCCACTGGACGTGCAACCCATCTCGCGACAACCGCTGTATCCGTCAACGCAATCGCCCAAGCTGCAAACCAGCCCCGACACCTCCGTCGCAGCCCTGCCCGCACTGTTGCGCAACGACGCCATCCACAGCCCTGTGCGCATCAGCTCCGAAGGTTTGCCCGACGTGGTGCTGGATCCAAAACTGCGTCGTTTCTACACCCCGGGCCAACTGCACGAACTGCTGCCCTACGCCACGGTCGGCCAGGAGGCCGTGGTCAACAATGCCATTGCTGGCAGCGAGCTCCAGCGCGTCCGCGAGAATCGCATCCCGCGCCCGTTCGACGAACTCAACTGGCTGTTCGCGCTGGCTGCGTCACTCGGCCGCCTGGATCCGAAACTCGATCCCGGCGGCAGTTACTGCATCCGAAACCCGTTCGTTTCTGCCTCAGATCTGCGCGCCCACGGGCGCATCGCCGCATTGATGACCACGTCGATGCCGCTGCACGAAGTCGCTCGCGCCAGCGGCGCCCGGATGGAAGAAGTGTTCGACATCGTCAACGCCTATCACGCCATCGGCCGGATCGAATACACCCCGCGCCAGCGCCTCCAGGCACAGGCAGCACCCCCGCAGAAAAACGACAAAGGCGGCTTGTTCGGGTTGTTCAAGCGCAAATAGCCAGCCGCCCGAAGACTCACCGCCCCTCTGCCGCACAACCTCCAGCCTGCTTTCTCATCCCGGTGGCGGATGGCCGCGCATGACGCGCTTCAATGGATCACCACGGCGCAATATCCGGCGTCAGGGATACAACAGCCCGCGCGTCCACACCCCATCCACGCAGCGATACACGTGGCGGTCGTGCAGGCGATACGGCACGCCGTACCAGAACTCCATCGCATCGGGTGCCAGGCGATAGCCCGACCAATGCGGCGGGCGCGGCACTTCACCGCCTTCGTACTCGCGTGCGAAGTGCGCATAGCGCGCCTCGAAAGCGGCACGATCCGGCAGCGCTTCGGACTGGAGCGAGGCCCACGCGCCAAGCTGGCTTTCACGCGGACGGGACGCAAAATAGGCGTCCGCTTCGGCATCGGAAACCGGTGACACCGCGCCTTCGATGCGTACCTGCACTTGATCGCGCAGGGTTTTCCAGTGGAACAGCAAGGCCGCCTGCCGGTGCGCGGCAAGCGCGCGACCTTTGCGGCTGTGCGTATTGGTGTAGAACACGAAGCCGCGTTCGTCGTGCGCCTTGAGCAGCACCACCCGGGCGGAAAGCCGGCCATCGGCATCGGTGGTGGCCAAGGTCATCGCGGTAGGCTCGGGATCACCGGCAGCGCGTGCCTGCTCCAACAACTGGCCGAAGGTGCGCAATGCTTCTGCGCGCAAAGCATCACTGTTCATTGATTCAATTCCGTTCGAGGCGGTAGCCATGCTGGTACACCGCATTGAGTCGCCAGCCATGCTCACCCCCCAGGCCCAACTTCTTGCGCAGGCGGCTGATGTGGGTGTCCACGGTGCGGGTGGCGACATCGCCACGGATGTTCCAGATGCTTTCCAGAAGGGCCTCGCGACTGACCACCCGGCCACGGCGCCGGAACAGGAACAGGGCCAAGTCGAACTCCCGGTCGGTGAGCGGGATTTCTTCGCCGGCAATTTCGATGCGGCGGCGTACAAGATCGATCCGGTACGGCTCCACATCGTCTTCCTCGGCCGTATCCTTCTTCGGATGCGAGCGCCGCAACAGCGCATCGACGCGCGCCAGCAATTCGCGCTGGGTGGCAGGCTTGCCGACATAATCGTCCGCGCCCTCGCGCAGCCCCGTGACGATATCGTCCTCGCTGGTTCGTGCGGTGAGAAACAGCACCGGCAACGCTGAACCGACTTCGCGCAACGAGCGCAGGATAGTCAGGCCGCTTTCGTCCGGCAGATTCCAGTCCAAGATCAACAGATCCACCGAGGCGGCACCCAGCTTGCGGCGAAACTCCGCGCCGCCCGGGTATGAGCGCACCTGATGGCCCGCATCGGACAGCCAGTGCGCGATGAGCCGGCTCTGATCTTCATCGTCTTCGAGCAGTCCGATCACGTGCTGCTGGCTCATAGGTGGCTCCCAGACTGTCTGCAACGGGGGTAACGAGGCTTACGCAGCGGCAGGTACGCCGGCGTCAGGCGGCGAGGGCGGCGTACCCTGCCCGGAACGCTTGCGACGCGGCAGATATCGCAGCCAGACCAGCCATACCGCCAGCGCATCGAGCACGATCAGCGCCTGCCACAGATAGAGATGGAACCAGTCGAACATGGTCTGGCTCCACTGCCCCATGTAGAACAGGCTGATGATCCGCACCAGATTCAACGACTGGATCGCGATGAAACCCAGCCCGATGCCCACAATCTTGTGCTTCCAAGGAGAAGGAAACGCGACGATCGCCGAAATCAGGATGATTACCGCCTCGATGCCGTCACAGCCCGGCGCGATGCCCACGCCGAAACTGCGGT
>JAEXRB010000386.1 GCA_023438325.1 Pseudomonadota bacterium
CATTGGGGGCCGATCCGCAGCAGGCGGCCTGTGATGGCCGCCGCGCCATCGATCATGCTGTTGCCGCAGGGCGCTGGGCGCACGTCGCCTTGCTCGATCCGGGCTATGTGCTGCCGGCCTGTCTCACCGAGAATGATGAGGAATTGCAGGATGCGCCGCCGCTGATGCGGCTGCGACTGGCGCTTGATCGAGAGAGTTTCGCCACCGCGCGGCAGTTGTTGCCCATCGCCATTGGTTCACCGCAGGAACTGGCTGCACTGTATCTGGAGCTGGCGCCGCGATTGGAACGTGGTGCGGCCAATGTGCTTGCTTCAGGGCTTGATCCGGATGCGCTCGATAGCGATGGCGTGCCGTTGATCTGGCATCTGCTCGCACTCGGGCCGGGCGCATATCCGGCCTTGTACGCAATGCTGGCGCGTGGTGCGGTGCCGGTAGGGGCCGGGAGTCTGGCGCGTTATCTCAATGCCGCGCTGCTGCATGCCGATACCCGGCCCGATGCCCAACAGGTCGCGCTCGCACTACTGGAGCGCGGCGCCGATCCGTTCGCCCCCGATACCGATGGCAGCCCGCCGTTGTTGCAGGCCTTGCGCCTGAAATGGCATGGCTTGCTCGATGCGCTGCTGGCGCGCGGTGCCGATCCGGAAACCCGTGATCTTTACGGCACCACGGCACTGGTGCTGGCCTGCCAGCTTGACGATGAAGCCGCCGTGCGGCGCTTGATCGTACAGGGTGCACAACCTTCGGCACGCACGCCCGATGGCCAGACTGCGCGTGGATTGGCGCTCTCGCTTGGCCGCCCACATTTGTCGCGCTGGATGGATTGGTCGCAATGGCGCCTGCCGCGTCGTGCGCTGCGCGATGCCGATCTGGTGGCCGCCGCGCAGCGTGGCGATACCGATGCGGTGGAGCGTCTGCTCGATCTGGGCCTCTCGCTCAACGCCGTCGATGCGCAAGGCTGCACGGCGCTGCTGCGTGCCTGCGGCGGCGGCCATGTGGCCTTGGTGCGTGCGCTGCTGGCACGCGGCGCAGATCCGGAAATTCCGGCTTACTCGGGAGCCACCTGCCTCAGCGTCGCACTTACCGCACGTCAGATCGATGTGGTCTGGGCACTGGCGGAAAATGGCGTGACGATGGATCAACGCCTGCCCGGCGGCATCACGCCGCTCATGATCGCGGCCGCACTGGGGCAGGATCAGGCGGTCGGCGCGCTGCTGGCGCACGGCGCCGATCCGCTCGCCACCGATGGACACGGCGGCACGGTATTGCACGCACTGGCACAGTTCGGTTTCGGTGCGCGTGCAAGTGATGCCGCCGTCGTGGCGTGGGATGCCTTGCTGGTGGCGGGTGCCGATGTCGATGCGGTCAATGCGGTGGGTGAAACGCCGTTGCTGCTGCTGTTGGGAGCAAGCTTCGAACCGGGTACGGCCTGCCGCGAAGAAGTCATCGCGGCGCAACTGGATCTGCTGTTGCGTCACGGCGTGGATCTCACCGCGCGTGAGCGACGCGGTTTCGGCCCGCTGCATCTGGCTGCCCTGCATGGCCTGGGGCGTGTAGTGCGGCGCCTGCTTGCTGCCGGGGCTTCGCCGGACATGCGCGATACGCTCAATCGCCGGCCTGCGGAAATCGCGCTGATGCGCGGTTATGTGGACATCGCCGCCGAATTTGCGCCGGGTGAACCCGCGCCTTCGATTGCACGTTTCCTGCGCGAGCCGCGCGAATGATTTTTCGCTAGCGCCCGCCGCCGCCACCACCGCCACCACCGCCACCCGAAGATCCACCGCCACCGCCGCCGGAAGAGCTCCCGGGCGGTACCGAGGCGGAGGCGATGGAGGCATTGAGACTGCTGCCAAGGGATCGGGCGAAGCTGTCCAGGCTGCTGCTCGAACTGCCGCTGTACCAGGCAAGTTTTGACGTGGTGGCCGCTGCTGCCGCCGCACCCACGGCGAGCGTGAACTTCTTCGTCCAGGCCTGCTCCACATCGAGCGCCATGGCGTAAGGCAGCAGGCGCTCATAGCGCTCGGCATCAAGCACGGGCGGGGCATCGGGGCCGGGCAGGTTTTTGAGTTCGTCGCGTTCGGCCACGCGCAGGTACAGGCGCAGGCCTTCGATGTCGTCGAGCAGGCGGCGGCCTTCGGTGGTGGGCGCGGCAATCATCTGCATGAAAACGATCAGTGTCACCAACATCACGATGCAGGCGATGACGATGAGCGGGATGCTGGCGCCGCCGGAGAGCAGGTTCGAGAGCAGAAACGCCAGCCCGCCGAAGCCCAAGGCGATCAGCGCCGCGCGCCCAAGGGCGCCGTAGTTGTGCTTGTAGTGGCTGCTTTCCAATCGTGATTTCAACACTTCCTGGTGCCGCATTTTGGTGCGTTCCAGCACGGGACGATTTTGCTGTTGGAATGAAACCACCGTGCCCGGATTGGGCATCAATGTTTCCAGCAGGGCCGAGCAGCTTTCGGTCACGGGCTTGGCGGAGGCGGAGGTGGCGCGCTCGGCGAACCAGACGGCCTTGTGGGCCAGCAGGGTCTTGGCCAGCTTCAGTTTTCCGCTCGACAGGCCTTTCCCTATCGGCGTGTCTTCGAGATGTTCCCCGGCATCGCCAAGGCGCAGCCGCACCTGGCCATTCACGGCCAGATGCAACAAGTCGGCGGTGAAGCAGCGCATGTCGTAGGCGCATTTGCGCTTCAGGAAGCGCAGTTCCGCCGGCGAGCGATCCTGTGGCGGCTCGTAGCGGGCGATGATGACGCCACGGCGCGGGTCGCGGCCGATCTTCCACCAAAGTGTGGCGCAGTAACCCCAAAGCACGAGCAGACCGAACAGTGCCGTCAGCAAGCCAAGGTTGTCGAGCAGCAGCCATCCCAGGCGTTCTGTTTTGCTTGGCTCGGGCAGCAGCCCCTTGGGAAAGCCGAGCACGATGGTGAAACCTTCCTGCGCGTGGAGTGGCGCACTCAGCTGCCACTGCGCCACCCCCGGCTCGACGACGCTGGCGCGGTAGTTCTGATCCTTGGCGCCTTGCGGGCCGGTGTAGCCCTCCACGCTCATCTGCGCCATCGGCACAGGTTCCGGCAGGAGCACCTGCACGCGGGCGGCATCGATGGGAAATGCCCAGCCGGTGCCGATGGCGTTCCAGTAGAGCTCGTCATGCTCGGCGAAATAGCCGATCTGGCGCGTGGTGCGATAGCGCAAGGTCTAGCGGATGTCGGCGGGTACGCGGAGGAAGTCGTCGTTGCCGGTATTGATGCGCACGCCGTTGGAGAGGCTTTCGGTGAACCACGGCTCGTACTCGCCATCGCGCGCCACGGCGAGGACGTCGAGCTTCACGGCGACGAGGTTGCCGGCGCGGTCACGGTAGCGGGTGGGAAAGT
>JAEXRB010000389.1 GCA_023438325.1 Pseudomonadota bacterium
ATCAGGACGAAGGCGAACGCTGCGGTGCGCGGCATGAGGCTCATGGCAGGTGTACCCGTGGTGCGTGGTGCGCGAAGGCATCGGTCTGATAGAACTCGCCTTGGGCAAAGGCGAAGGCACGCGCAAGGAGGATGTCGGGTGCGCGGCCGCAGGCATCGTTGTAGTCGCGCACCGCACCGTTGTAGAAGCGGCGCGCATATTGGAGTTGGTTTTCCACGTCCACCAGATCGCGCTGCAACTGGCTGAAGTTCTCGCTGGCCTTGAGGTCGGGATAGGCCTCCTGCAGCGCGAACAGCCGGCCGAGCGCGTGTTCCAGTTCCGATTCCACGACGCCCAGTTGCGCCGGGCTGGTCAGCGAGATGGCCTGCGCGCGCAGTTGCGCTACCGCTTCCAGCGTGGCGCGTTCGTGCCCGACGTAGGCGCGCACGGCCGATACCAGTTGCGGCACAAGGTCATGGCGGCGGGTGAGCTGCACATCGATGTCGGCCCAGGCGCTGCGCATCTGATTGCGCAGCCGCACCAGGCGATTGAACGTCCGCAGGGCCCAGAACGTGGCGAGGGCGAGCAGTGCGAAACCGAGCCATGCCATGCCACATCTCCCGTCGGTAGGACAATTGTCGCGGTATTACAGTGCGTCGCCGTCCAGTTCGCCGGTGCGGATGCGAACCACCTGCTCCAGCGCGTAGACGAAAATCTTGCCATCGCCGATCTTGCCGCTGTTGGCCGAGCGCTGGATGGCATCGACCACCCGTTCGAGTTGCTCGTCGGTAACGGCCACCTCGATCTTCACCTTGGGCAGAAAGTCGACCACGTATTCCGCCCCGCGATACAACTCGGTGTGGCCCTTCTGCCGCCCGAACCCCTTGACCTCGGTCACGGTCCCGCCGGTGACCCCGATTTCCGACAGCGCCTCGCGCACATCATCGAGCTTGAATGGCTTGATGATCGCCATCACCATTTTCATGTCTTTTCCCTGCCTGGGCCTAGGAGATATCCCAGGCGATTTTAGTGCGTCCTCCGACGGCGGCAATGCGTGCGTCGTGGCAGGATGGTCGCACGTCACGAAGGAACCTGTCCCATGATCAATCTGCAACTGGTCGACGACCTTGCCCGCCGTCTCGGTGCGCTGCTGCCGCCAGGCATGGCCGAGGCGCGCGTGGACTTGGAAAAGAACTTCCGTGCCGCGCTCCAGAGCGGCCTGCAGCGTCTGGATCTGGTCACGCGCGAGGAGTTCGAAGTGCAGCGCGCCGTGCTCTTGCGTACCCGCGAGAAGCTCGATGCACTGGAGCGCGCACTGGCGCAGCGCGCCGATACCCCGACGCACTGACGTTCTGATCCTTCCAGCCTGATGCCATCCAGCGGACGCCTGCGCCCGCTGCGGGATGGTTTTGTCCGGAGCCGCCATGTCTCTTGCCCTCGTCCACAGTCGTGCCCAATCCGGCGTCAATGCGCCGGAAGTGCGTATCGAAGTGCATCTGGCCGGAGGCTTGCCGGCGGTATCCATCGTCGGGCTGCCCGATGCGGCAGTGCGCGAAAGCCGCGACCGTGTACGCGCCGCCTTGCAGTGCTCGCAACTGGAACTTCCACAGCGCCGCATCACCATCAACCTGGCACCGGCAGACGTGCCCAAGGACGGCAGCCGCTTCGACTTGCCCATCGCGCTCGGCATCCTCGCGGCCTCCGGACAGGTGCCGCGCGACGCGCTGCGTGATGTCGAGTTCCACGGCGAGCTGGCCCTGACCGGCGAGCTGCGCCCCATCGAAGGCGCGTTGCCTGCCGTGCTCGCCGCCGCACGCGCCGGGCGCGATATCGTGTTGCCCTTGGCCAACCGTGACGAAGCTTCGCTTGCACGCCATCCCGGCACACGCTTCGCGCGTACCCTGCTGGAAGTTTGCGCGCAGTTGCAGGGCGTGCGTGAATTGCCCGGCCCGCATGATGCGGAGCCTGCGTTGTCGGCGGTCGATGCCGGCATCCCTGATCTGGCCGATGTGCGCGGCCAACTGCACGCCCGGCGTGCTCTGGAAGTGGCCGCGGCCGGCGCGCACAACCTCCTGATGGTCGGCCCGCCGGGCAGCGGAAAATCCATGCTCGCCACCCGCTTGCCCGGCCTTCTGCCCGATATTGACGATGCCCAGGCGCTCGAAAGCGCCGCCATTGCCTCACTCTGCGGCCAGCCGCTCGACCTGGCGCGCTGGCGCCGCCCCGGCTTTCGCGCCCCGCATCACACCGCCACCGCCGTTGCGCTTACCGGCGGTGGTGGTGGCATCGGTCTTCGCCCCGGTGAAATCAGTCTGGCCCACCATGGCGTGCTGTTTCTCGATGAGTTACCTGAGTGGGAACGTCGCACTCTGGAAGTGTTGCGCGAACCGCTCGAATCGGGCCGCATCGTCATTTCCCGCGCCGCCCGCAAGGCCGAGTTTCCCGCCCGCTTCCAACTCGTGGCCGCGATGAATCCCTGCCCTTGTGGCTGGGCCGGCGACCCGACTGGCCGCTGCCGGTGCAGCCGCGAGCAGATCGCCCGCTACTGCGGACGCGTTTCCGGCCCGCTGCTGGATCGCATCGACATCCAGATACAAGTTCCACGCGTTCCCGCCGCCGACTTGCGCCCCGATGGTGCACGCGGCGAATCCAGCGCCACCGTGCGGGCCCGCGTGCAGGCCGCCCGCGCCCGCCAGATCGAGCGCGCCGGCGTCCCCAATGCCGCCCTGCCGCCCTCGCGCACCGAGCACGATTGCGCCCTGGCTCCTGGCGATCGCACCCTGCTCGAGCGCGCCATCGATCAGCTCCACCTCTCCGCCCGCGCCAGCCAACGCATTCTGCGGGTGGCCCGCACGCTCGCCGATCTGGCCGGCAGCGACGCCATCGCCACCCCGCATCTGGCCGAAGCGATCGGGTATCGGCGACTGGATGGAACCGGTATGGCGGGTAAAGCCTGACGTGCTTGTTTGATTTCGCGTCACTTTGTGACCTGAGACACAGTAATTTCCGGCGCCACCCAGATGCATGGCCTGCGGCTGGGTGAGGCGTGCCGGCTGGAAGTCCGTGTCTCGCCCAGCTCTCCCAAGCGGATGGCATCACTTTTGCTTTGCGCCGTATTCGTGAACCAGCGCACATCTTCGCGCTGCCTGTAATCGGCTTTGGCATCGGAGGGGCATCCAAGTGAATCGACGCACCCATGCGCTGTCGCGACGTTTGTGCATGGCCGGGCTGGTGGTATCGGCCCTGCTGACACATGTCGCGATGGCGGGAGACAGCTACAACATCCGCAACGGCACCATCGCTGGTGGCGGCGGCATCGTGGAAGCCGACTGCTTCAGGCTGGTCGGCACCCTCGGCGAAGCCGTTGCCAGTACCACCTCGGCCAGCGGCTACCGCCTTACGAGCGGATTTCCCGCGACTTTGGCCGCAAGCGCATCGACACCCTCGCCGGACGGCGGGCTCATTTTTTCAGACGGATTCGAAGGCGACGGTCAAATCGGCGATCCAGACGACAACTCAGGGGCATGCAAACCATGAAGCGCACCAAACTCACATTCTCTCTTCTGCTGGCCTTGGGCCTGTCCACCACCAGCATTCAGGCCCAAATGGTGCCTGGCGACGCACAACTTCCCGACTTCACCTACCAAGGCAAGCTTGAGCGCCATGGTGCGCCGGCACATGGTGATTTCGACATCGAGTTCTCACTGTGGGATGCGGCATCGGGCGGTACACGTGTCGCAGGCCCTGACC
>JAEXRB010000026.1 GCA_023438325.1 Pseudomonadota bacterium
CCAGATGCCTTCCGGCAGCGGATTCGAAGTACTGGCCGATCTGGATACGGTGCCCGCCGTGGTGTTCACCACGGCTTACGACCACTACGCCTTGCAGGCTTTCGAGGCCAACGCGCTGGATTACCTGCTCAAACCCGTCGATCCCGCCCGTCTGGCCGCTGCACTCGACAAGGCGCGCGGCCACGCTGCAACCGGCACGTCTGCCGACCCCGTGCGCGAACGCCTCGCAGCCGAGGATCAAGTCTTCCTGCGTGAGGGCGAACGCTGCTGGTTCGTCGCCATCGGAGACATTTCCCGCATCGTGGTCGACGGCAATTACGCCCGCGTCAGCTTTGGCGGCCAATCCGCCCTCATCACCCGCAGCCTGTCCGCGCTCGAAGCCCGTCTTGACCCAGCCCTGTTCTTCCGCGCCAATCGCAACACGCTGGTCAACCTCCGCCATATTCGTGCGGTGGAGCCTTCGATCGCCGAGGGCTACGTACTTCAACTGAGCGATGGCGGCCGGGCGGAGGTATCGCGTCGTCAGGCACGGGAACTGCGGGAGCGGCTGGCACTTTGAGGCAAGCCTTGCGGATGCGGCCCCACAGCCCCGCCGCACGCCGCTACAATCGCGCGCCCTGCCGCCTTCTTCCATCGGGAAAGCCCTGCGCCATCCCGCACAGGACTCGATAGCCTTGACGCCCGATACTGCACCTTCCCCACACCTCACCCTCGTCGGCGCCGGCCTGGCGGGCGCTTTGCTTGGCCTGCTGCTGGCCCGGCGTGGCTGGCAGGTGGACATCTTCGAACGCCGGCCCGATCCGCGCGTGGCCGGCTACGAAGGCGGACGTTCGATCAACCTCGCCCTGGCCGAGCGCGGGCTGGATGCACTGCGCAGCGCGGGCCTTGAAAGCGAGGTGATGGCACAGGCGGTGATGATGCGCGGCCGCATGGTGCATTTCGAGGATGGCCGCACCCAGTTGCAGCACTACGGCCGCGACGACAGCGAGGTGATCTGGTCGGTGCATCGTGGCCGGCTGGTGATGACGATGCTCGATGCCGCCGAACAAGCCGGTGCACGCATCCATTTCAATCGCCGCCTGGAACGCATCGCGCACGATACGCGCACGCTGCACTTCATCGACGATCGCGACGGCAGCCGCCACGCCCACGCCTTCGCCACGCTGATCGGCAGCGATGGCGCCGGCTCCGCCGTGCGCGCATGGATGGCCTCGCAAACAACACTGGGCGAGCGTTTCGAATCACTGGGCCACGGCTACAAGGAACTCGAAATCCCGCCCGCGCCGGATGGTGGCTGGCGCATCGAGCCGAACGCGCTGCACATCTGGCCGCGCGGCGGACACATGTGCATCGCCCTGCCCAATACCGAACGCAGCTTCACCGTCACCTTGTTTCTGCCCAACACAGGCGAGCCGAGCTTTGCCACGGTGCGCGATGCCGATGCGGTGAAGGCGCTGTTCGCACGCGACTTCCCCGACGCACTGGCGCAAATGCCCACGCTGATGGAGGATTTTCTCGCCCATCCCACCGGCCTTCTGGCTACGCTGTATCTGGATCGCTGGCATCTAGGCGGCGAAGCGGTGCTGCTGGGCGATGCCGCGCATCCGATGGTGCCGTTCCACGGCCAGGGCATGAACTGCGCATTCGAAGATTGCGTGGCACTGGTGCGACATATCGATGCAGCATCGGATTTCGCCTCGGCCTTCGCCGCATTCGAAGCCGAACGCCGCCCCAATGCGCGCGCCATCCAGGACATGGCGCTGGAGAACTACATCGAAATGCGCGATCGGGTGGATGACGATGACTATCTGATCCAGCGTGATCTCGAACGCCTGCTGGCCGAGCGCCATCCCGCACGCTTCATCCCGCGCTACTCGATGGTCACCTTCCGCACCATGCCTTACGCGGTGGCGCAGGAGCGCGGCCGCATCCAACGCGAGATCCTCGTCGCCGCCACGCGTGGGTTGGTGTCGCTGGATGCGGTGGACATGCAGGCGGTCGATGCGATGGTGACAGCACGCCTCGAACCTGTGGAATGATCTGCGCCCAGCGTACTTTCCGCCCCATCGCCCGAGCCACGCCATGCGCGACATCGCCCTGACCATCCTGCTGCTCACCCTGAGCAACGTGTTCATGACGTTTGCCTGGTACGCGCATCTGAAAGAGCTGAACACAAAGCCATGGATCGTGGCGGCACTGTTGAGCTGGGGCGTGGCGCTTTTCGAATATCTCCTGCAGGTGCCGGCCAACCGCATCGGCTACGGCACGCTGTCGCTCGGGCAGCTCAAGATGTTGCAGGAAGTGATCACGCTCAGCGTGTTCGTGCCCTTCGCCTACTTCTACATGAAGGAGCCGCTGAAGCTCGATTACCTGTGGGCCGGGCTATGCCTTCTGGGTGCGGTGTACTTCATCTTCCGCAGCAAACTCGGCGCCCCCTGATCACCAGACCAGATCGTCCGGCACCTGAAACTTCGGGTCGGCGTAAACGTCGTCTTCGGGCGCGGCGTTCGGATCCACGCACAACGCCAGCGATCCGGCCAGGATGCGCTCGGCTTCCTGTGCATCGGCCACGGAAACGAGGTGATAACGTCCGGCCATCTGCACCACGGCCAGCTCGCCGGCATTGAGCGCCTTGAGTTGATCTGGGGTGACATGGATGCGCCGGATCTTGCCGCCGTATTCGAAATGGCGTGCGATCTCGGCGGCATCATCGTTGCGGCGCACACGGTTGAGCAGCTCGGTCAACTTGGCCTTGGCTTCGCGGCGCTGCTGCGCTTCTACCTGACGCTGGCGCTCGGCGGCGATGCGCTCGTCCTTTTCCTTCTGCGCACGGATCGCAAAAGCCTTGGCCAGGTCGATCTCGCCCTTGGGATGAGGCTTGCCCTTCCCGCTCGAAGGCTGGCCCTGCCGGGCGCGTGCATCCTGCGGCGTGCCATGGCTTCTGCCATGCGTCGGCCTGCCCTGCGGCGGTTTCGGCTTGCGCGATTCCTCGCGCGGTGCGGCCTTGAAGCCAAGACTCAGCAACTGGTCTTTCAGCGAATCACTCATTGATGACGGCTCAGTAATGCGGGGGCGGCGGCTCGCTGGCCGCGCCGGAAGACGACAAGCCCGTGCGCAAGGCATCCAGATCGGCCGTGGCCTGCATCAAGGCAGAGCGCAGGGCATCAAGTTCCTGGCGCTGGCGGTGCACCAGATCGCCCAATTCGCCCAAGGTGTGTTCCTGGAAGGCAAGTCGGGTTTCGATTTCAATCAGTCGGGCATCGTCGGACATGGATGAAAGTTTACCTGTTGGGCGTCGTGCGGTCGCGATACAGCGGATTTCGGCGATGATGCCCATCCGATCGATTTCCGGCTTCGCACATGGATATCTCCATCCTGCTGTACATCCTCGGCGGCCTGCTCATCGCGGTGGGCCTGGCGGGCATCATCCTGCCGGCGTTGCCTGGTGTGCCGCTGATGTTCGCGGGCATGCTGGTCGTTGCCTGGGCGGAGGGATTCCAGCACATAGGGCCGGGGCTTCTGGTGATTCTCGGGCTTTTGATGGTGCTGTCGGTCGTCGTGGATTTCGTCGCGAACCTGTTGGGCGCTCAGCGCGCCGGCGCCAGCAAACTGGCCTTGCTCGGCGCAGCCATCGGCACCGTGGCCGGCCTGTTCTTCGGCATCATCGGGATCGTGTTCGGGCCGTTCATCGGTGCGGTGCTTGGTGAGCTTGCCCACAGCCGCCATGCAGGCACTGCGGCAAAAGTGGGCGCGGGCACATGGATCGGGCTATTGCTCGGAACCGCCGCCAAAATCGCCATCGCGTTCATGATGCTGGGCATCTTCATCCTGGCACTGGTGCTGCAAAACGCATGATGGCAGGCACCGGGCCTGCCATCACCACGCCTGGCTAGCGACAAACTGGCTCAGCCTGCTTTGGATTTCGCCAGTTTCAGCCAGGTATCGACCACGGTATCGGGATTGAGCGATACCGATTCGATCCCTTCTTCCATGAGCCACTGCGCCAGATCCGGATGGTCACTCGGCCCCTGGCCGCAGATGCCGACGTACTTGCCGCGGGCGCGCGCTGTCTTGATGGCCAGCGACAGCAGCTTCTTGACCGCCGGATCACGTTCATCAAACAGGTGCGCGACGATGGAAGAATCACGGTCCAGCCCCAGGGTGAGCTGGGTGAGATCGTTGGAGCCGATGGAGAAGCCATCGAATATGTCGAGGAACTCGTCCGCCAGCAAGGCGTTGGACGGCACCTCGCACATCATGATGATCTTCAGCCCGCCCTCGCCCTGCTTGAGCCCATTCTTGGCGAGCACTTCAACCACCTTGCGGCCTTCCTCCAGCGTGCGCACGAACGGAATCATCACCCACAGGTTGGTGAGGCCCATCTCGTTGCGCACTTTGAGCACGGCACGGCATTCCAGTGCGAACGCCTCGGAGAAAGAGGGATCGACGTAGCGGCTCGCACCGCGGAAACCGATCATCGGGTTCTCTTCGTGCGGCTCGTAATTCGAGCCACCGATGAGGTTTGCGTACTCGTTCGATTTGAAGTCCGACAAGCGCACGATCACCGGATTGGGCGCCACGGAAGCCGTCAGCGTGGCAATGCCTTCAGCCAGACGATCCACGTAGAACGCCACCGGATCGCCATAGCCGGCGATGCGCTCGTCGATGCGTCGCTTGGTTTCGGCATCCTGACGGCCATATTCGAGCAGCGCCTTCGGATGCACGCCGATGTGCGAGGCGATGATCATTTCCAGCCGCGCCAGGCCGATGCCGGCATTGGGCAACTGGCCGAAATCGAACGCACGCTCGGGATTGGCGACGTTCATCATGATCTTCAGCGGTGCCGGCGGCATGTTGTCCAGATCGGTGGTGGTGCGCTCGAACGCCAATGCGCCGGCATAGATGTAACCGGTATCGCCTTCGGCGCAACTCACCGTCACCGGCTCGCCATCCTTGATGTTTTCCAGCGCATTGCCGGTGCCGACCACGGCCGGAACGCCCAGTTCGCGCGCGATGATCGCGGCGTGACAGGTTCGACCACCGCGATTGGTGACGATGGCGGCAGAGCGCTTCATCACAGGCTCCCAATCCGGATCGGTCATGTCGGCCACCAGCACGTCGCCCGGCTGCACGCGGCTCATGTCATCGAGCGTACGCACCACGCGTGCCACGCCACTGCCGATCTTCTGCCCGATGGCGCGGCCTTCGGACAACACCGGGCCGCGTTCGGTCAGTGTGTAGCGTTCGATCTGGGTGGCGCGGGCGCGCGACTTCACCGTTTCCGGTCGCGCCTGAAGGATGTAGAGCTTGCCGGTGATGCCGTCCTTGCCCCATTCCACATCCATCGGGCGGCCGTAGTGGCGCTCGATGATGAGGGCCTGGCGCGACAACTCGTGCACGTCCTCATCAGACAAGGAGAAGCGCGCGCGCAGGTCGGCCGGGGTGTCTTCCGTGCGCACGCGCTCGCCGGGAACCGTCGAATACACCATGCGAAGCTGCTTGGCACCCAACGAACGTCGCAGGATCGCATGCTTGCCGGCCTGAAGCGTGGGCTTGTACACGTAGAACTCGTCCGGGTTCACCGCGCCCTGCACCACCATCTCGCCCAAGCCATAGCTGGCCGTGACGAAGACCACGTCGCGGAAGCCTGATTCGGTGTCGAGCGTGAACAACACGCCGGAGGAACCCACATCCGAGCGCACCATCAGCTGCACGCCGGCAGAGAGGAACACGTCCTCATGCTTGAAGCCATGATGCACGCGATAGGCGATGGCACGATCGTTGTAGAGGCTGGCAAACACCTCCTTGACCTTGTGCACCACGTCATCGGCGCCGGTGACATTGAGGAAGGTTTCCTGCTGGCCGGCGAAACTGGCATCGGGCAGATCTTCAGCCGTTGCGGAAGAGCGCACCGCCACAGCGACATCCACGCCGCCGCTCTCGGCGCAAAGCGTGGCGTAGGCATCGCGGATGGCGGCATCCAGCGCCGGTTGCAGCGGCGCGTCGATCACCCAGCCTCGGATTTCCCCACCGGCCTTGACCAGGGCGGCGACATCTTCCACATCCAACCCGTCCAGACGCTCGAAGATGCGCTTTTCCAGATTGTTGTGGGCGATGAATTGGCGGAAAGCGTCTGCCGTAGTGGCGTAGCCGCCAGGCACCGAGACTCCGAGCTTGGCGAGGTTTCCGATCATTTCACCGAGCGAGGAGTTCTTGCCTCCTACTTGGGAAAGATCGGTCAGACGCAGCTCATGCAACCACAAAACATGCGAGATCACTCGGCGGCTCCGGGATGTGAGGAAAAGAAAATGATGCAGCGCGGTATTTTGATGGCCCCGGCCTGACCTTACAAGCTCGTGGCCTGTCGTTGCGCTGGCTACACTGGGATCGATTTCACAGAGGACTTCCAATGGCACTTCCACGCCCCGTGTTCTACATCTCCGATGGCACCGGCATCACCGCCGAAACCATCGGCAACAGCGTGTTGACGCAGTTCCCCGACGTGGCCTTCACCACCCAACGCATTCCTTTCGTCGATACCGAAGACAAAGCCCGGCACGCAGCGCAACGCATCCGCGAGAGCGGCGAGCGCACGGGGCTACGCCCGATCGTCGTCAATACGGTGGTCGATGGCGCACTCACGGCGGCATTGGCCGAAAGCGGCGCGCTGATGATGGATGTGTTCGCCCCCTTCATCGGCCCGCTGGAAGCCGAGCTGGGCACATCGCGCCAATCCAAGGTAGGCCAGGCGCACGGCATCGTGGATTTCGCCCGCTACGAAACGCGCATCAATGCCACCAATTACGCCCTCAGCCACGATGATGGCATCGATGTGCACTACGACGAGGCCGATGTGATCCTCGTGGGCGTCTCGCGCTCCGGCAAGACGCCTACCTGCCTGTATCTGGCCTTGCATTTCGGCGTAAGCGCCGCCAATTACCCGCTCACCGAGGAAGATCTGGAAAGTGACGAACTACCCAAGCGACTGCGTGCGCACCGGAAAAAGCTGTTCGGTCTGACCATCGATCCGATACGCCTCCAGCAGATCCGCCAGGCCCGCCGCCCCAACAGTCGCTACGCCACCATCGAGACCTGCCGGCGTGAAGTCCAATCGGCTGAAGCACTGTTCCGGCGTGAACGGCTGCCCTCGCTGAGCACCACCAACACATCCATCGAGGAGATCGCCAGCAAGGTGATGTCTCAACTGGATATCGACAAACATCTTTTCTGACCCATGGCTCCACCCTGATGCAACTTGCTTTCGCCCGCCCACCGACGATTCCGCGCGCCAACCGCTTCAGCTATCTGATGGCGCTGTATGCGGAAAACTTCACCCGCTTCGAGCGCCTGTTCCAACCCCGGCATCGTGCGGGTGAATTGTGGCGTTCCAGCGTGGATGACGGGCTGGATGTGCATCTGCATGTGCTGGAGCGGCATCGCTACACCACCGAGTTCCGACTCACCTATGACTTGCGTGATCCGGTGACTGGCGAGCCGGATCCTTCCGTATTCCTGCGCATGTATCACGACGCCCGCGTGATCGAGGCCACGCATTGCTATGTCGGACGACGCTGGCAGGATGTGCTGGGCTTGCATCCGGAACCGGACACCTTGTTCGGCCATCGATTGCGCATGAACATTTTTCTGGGCAAGTGGCTGGATTTCCTCGCCGACCAAGGCCACTCACCTTTCACCCTGCTGGCCGATCCGAAAAAAAAACGAAACAATCTCCGAAACAGTGCTTGACGGATGCGCAATCGCCCCATAAGATGGTCGTCTTTCCAGCACGTGGGGCTATAGCTCAGCTGGGAGAGCGCTACAATGGCATTGTAGAGGTCATCGGTTCGATCCCGATTAGCTCCACCAACAACTAGGTCCCCATCGTCTAGAGGCCTAGGACACAACCCTTTCACGGTTGCGACCGGGGTTCGAATCCCCGTGGGGACGCCATCTAAACTAAAGTTTGGATCGAAAAAGACCCGCTTCGGCGGGTCTTTTTCGTTTCCACCTTTCGAAGATAACGTCGCCATGAAGTCGAGTCTGTTGTTCCACAGGATATGTGCGCTTGCATTGCTCCTCCCGAGCTTTGCAGCCCTCGGGCAAGCGGACGATTCGCATTGCAATGGCTCCTATCTGGAAGCCATGTCACGCAGCACTTTCACCGAATCGTGTTACCCGACGACGGCGTTCTCCAAAACCTTTGCGCAGGTGCTGTCGGACAACGGGATCCCGGGCGGGGCTTACGCCATCGTGCGTGAGGGATACATTGCCGAAACCGGAGCTTTCGGCGTGCGGCGACTGGGCGATCCTGCGCCTGTCAGCGCCGATACGGTGTTCCGTATCGCCTCGCTGTCGAAAACCTTTGCTGCGCAGATTGGTGCGCAGCTGGAATCGGAAGGCAAGCTGCAATGGGACGCGCCTGTGACGCGCTACGTGCCCGGCTTCCGGCTCAAAAAACCCGAGCACACCCAACGCCTTCAACTTTCACACCTGCTCGGCCAATCCACTGGCATCGTGCCCAATGCCTACGACAACCTCCTGGACGAGAACATGGCGCTGGCGCGCATCCTGCCGCAGTTCGCCACGCTGGAACCGGTGTGCCGTACCGGCAATTGCTACACCTACCAGAACATCCTCTTTTCCCTGGTGCAGCCCGCTTACGAACAGGCCAGCGGCAGCACTTACGACACCCTGCTGCGCGAGCGGCTGTTCGAACCATTGCGCATGACACATGCCTCGGTCGGCATGGATGCCTGGCACGCCGCCACTGACCGCGCCGAGCCTCACGTGCGACGCGATGGCGTCTGGCAGAGCGTCGATGTCGCACCCGGTTATTACCAGATCGCACCCGCCGCCGGCATCAATGCCAGTGTCAACGACATGGCGAACTGGTTGCTCGCGCAAATGGGCAGCCATCCCGATGTGGTGACACCCGCGCATGTTGCCGCGCTCACGCAAAAGCGCATCGCCACACCACGCGAACTGCGCCGCTACCGCTGGAAGGACCTGCTCACCGAGGCCCATTACGGGCTGGGCTGGCGCATCTACACATTGGGTGAAGACGAACTGATCATGCACAGCGGCTGGGTGCAGGGCTTCGTGGCGGACATGGCCTGGTCGCCAGGAAAGCGCAGCGGATTGGTGGTACTGCTCAACGGAGAAAGCCGCACCATCAGCGATCTCACCACGGCATTCTGGTCACGTGAACTGGGCATGGTGCCGCGCGAGCACGAATGAGTCGCCCGCACCGCATACGGCAAGCGTGATCAAGATCGCAACAAATTGTAAAAAATCCCATGCAGGCATTGAATGACACAGATAAAGTGTGGTGGCCCGTTCAAAGCCAGCAGCCACCATGTCCAATACTCCGGTTTCTTCGCGACGCCGCCTCATCACTGGCGGCATCGGCGCCCAACCTTCGTCCGGCGATGCCGATGCCAAAAACGGCTCGACCCTGACCACCACGCCGCCTTTGGCCGTACGCACCCTGCACCGCATGGGATTCGGCCCGGCACGACGCAAGAAGAAACCGGCTCCTGCCGCTGTGGCGAATCAGCTTTTCGGTGACGATTTCGAAGTGCTCGGCGAACTGGGCGTTGACGACATCGGCTACTTCATGTCACTCGGCAAGACCGATGACCAGCGCCTTGCCAACTATGTCGATCAACAGCTCAACCCCACCTCCATCGACGACTCGGATCTGAATGCCCGCCTGGCCGCCTATCCAGCCTCCTTTTCCACGCTGAACCAATCGCTGGCGACCGTATTCTCGCAACGCGCCTGCCAAACCGACTATGACACCCGCATGCGCCCCGTGCAGGAAGTGGAACGCGCTGCGTTCACCCGCGCCATCTACAGTCGCCGCCAACTTTTCGAGTTGACCGTGGATTTCTGGCATAACCACTTCAACGTGTTTTCAGAACTGAGCGGCCGTATCTCGGCAAGCTGGCACTCCTGGGATCGCGACGTGATCCGCGCCCATGCATTCGGAAATTTCTACCAATTCCTCTATGCCACCGCGCGGCACGTGACAATGCTGCACTACCTCGACAACTACCGCAGCTCGGCCAGCTTCAACGAGAACTACGCGCGAGAAGTGATGGAATTGCACACACTCGGCGCCGAGCATTACCTGGGATTGGCACTGCCCGGCACCGTGCCAGCCCTGGCGGAGAATCCCTATACCGCATTGAACGACCCGGAGCTGGACAACCCCACGCTCGGCGGTGGCGTGGCCATCGCCGATCCCAACCGCCTGATCGCCGCGCGCTATGTGGACAGCGATGTCTACGAAGCGGCGCGCACCCTCACCGGTTGGCGCTACAACAATGCCAATACCGCCAATGCCTGCGGCACTGGCGCTTTTTACACCGATCCAAGCCAGCACGCAGGAAGCTCCAAGAGTGTGCTCGGGCGCGGCTCGACGACACACTGGAGCGAGATCCCGGTCGAGGACGATGGCCGCATCACGCTCAAGATGCTGGCTTGGCACCCGGCCACGGCCAAGCACATCGCACGCAAGCTGTGTCGGCGCCTGATCGCCGACGAACCACCGGAATCGGTGGTGGAAGCGGCAGCCGCAACATTCTTTGCCAACCGTCAGGCGCCTGATCAAATCGGACGTACCTTGCGCACCATCCTGACCTCGCCTGAGTTCAAGGATCCGGCCTTGTGGGGCAGCAAGACCAAGCGTCCATTCGAGGCCGTGGTCTCGGCCATGCGTGTGGCCGGCTGCAACCACACCTTCCGGCATGGCGACACCACCAATCCGCAAAGCAATACCACCAGCGCCTTCCTCTACGAGTACAACCGCGCCGGCCATCAGCTTTTCTGGTGGCGCACCCCCGATGGTTACCCCGATACGCGCAGCTTCTGGCAAGGCTCCAACACCATGGTGCGTGTATGGCGGGCAATCGACTGGCTGAGCGACCGCGATGCCAGCTCGCCTTCCCAGCGCGTGCTGCGCATCCTCGACCTCACTCATGCCAACCTGCAAGGCAACCCGAGCGCGCGGGAAGTCGTGGAGTTCTGGCTCGAATGGATCATGGGCTTTGCCCCGGATGGCGGCTGGACTGGCCCACCCGGCACGCTGATCGCCAATGCCCCTACCACGCTGGGTGAGGCCGCCCTGCGCTTCTTCACCCAAACCTACGCCAGCGGCTCTCCTGATCGCACCCCTTGGGGCGCAGACGAACCGAGCATTCCACGGACGGCGCTGGAAAACGACAACACCGAATACCGCTGGAACACCCGCCTGCGCGGCTTGGTCGCGCTGATCCTGTGGTCACCCAACTTCATGCAGCGGTGAGTGCCATGAATTCGAAAGATCTCGACAACCGCATGCGCCTGAATGCCCTGCTTGATGGCATGTCGCGCCGCCACTTCCTGCGCAACAGCACGTTGGCGGCTGGCGCGATGGCCACCACGTCGATCGCGTTTTCACCCACGCTCGCCGCTCAAAGCGCCAACAGCATCAACACGCTGGTCTACGTATTCCTGCGCGGCGCGATGGACGGCCTGAGCTTCGTCGTGCCCACGGGCAGTGGCGCAGATGCACAGCAATACCGTAATCGGCGCACCAGCACGCGCATGGTCGATGACGACAGCACCGTCACACGGCGGCCACTGGTACTCAGTGGCGGCGAGCCCTTCGGCCTGCACCCGGCGGCCAGCGGCCTGCGCGACCTGTTCAACAGCGCCGAAAAACCGCTGGCAATCATCCAGGGCGTCGGGCATCTGGATCCCTCCACCTACAACCGCAGCCATTTCGATGCGCAAGAACAAGTGGAACTGGGCACACCAGGCCTGCAATCGCTGAGTCACGGCTGGCTGTCACGCCACCTGATGACCACCACACGCCTGCCTGGCGCCATCTTCAACGCGGTCGCCGCATCACCCAATCCGCCCAAAAGCCTGCAAGGGTGGTACGAGAGCATTTCGGTAACGGGTGGCAGCGGCACAGGCGGATTTCATCCCGATCCAAATCACACGTTTTCAAACACCCATCTACGTGCGCTGCGTGCGATGTACGCCGGCACCGGCGATCTGGACACCTCTGCCCAAGCGGCACTGGATGCGGTGGACATCATCTACAACACCGACTTCGGCGGCTATGTACCAGGCGGTGGCGTGACCTACCCCAATACCGGAGTGGCCAACAATCTGAAGCTGATTGCCACGCTGATCCGGGCCAACATCGGCCTCAATGTCGCCACCGTGGATGTCGGCGGCTGGGACACGCACAACAGTCAGGGCGTATTCGAATACGGCGGTTTCCACAATCTCGTGCGCGATCTGTCGGCGGCGCTGACTGCGTTCTACCGCGACATGAAAGGTGCCGGATTCCACCAGCGTGTGGCGGTGGTGGTGCAGACCGAGTTCGGCCGGCAAGTCACCGAGAACGCTTCCGCCGGCACCGATCATGGCTTGGCGTATCCGATGTTCATACTGGGCGGAAAGGTGAAAGGCGGCTGGCATGGCCAGTTTCCGAGTCTGGCGCAGGCCAACACGCCGGGCGATGCGGTCAAGCCGATGGTGGATTTCCGCCAGGTGCTGGCGACCGTCTCGGACAAACTGGTCGGCAATACGGATCCGGAAGGCGTGTTCCATACCGCCGACTCGCCGTTCAGCTACAGCCCAATGGGATTCTGGAATCCCTGAGCCTCCGATCAACCTCCGAGCGCCAGCGCCGGATGTTCACTCCTCGCCGTGGCGAAGCCAGATTTCAGCCTCGCTTTCCTCGCCGAACACGCCGGCGAGAATGCCGTGCTCGCGCGCCAGAATCGCGACATGTTCATGGACGGAGCGCTGCTCGCTGCCACGATCCACGAAGGCCACCTTGCAGCCTTCGAAACCCAATCCGAGCAGCCTCTCGAACAGCGCGAGCATGTCTTCGGCCCGACCGTTCTCCATGAGATTTTCGACCACCAGAACAAAGCTCGCGCCATGCCGACGACGCTCTTGGGCAATCTGAGTCCAGTACCCCAGTGAAATGGCGAACGAATCGTGCGGGCCATCCACCTGTGCCCGCAGAATCCCCGCCGTCAGACTGAAATGAACTTCAAACCCTTCCCCCACCACGGTGTACTGCTTCAGCGCCACTCGCACTTCTCCATTGTGCGATGACGCCGCTCCCCAAGCGGCGCCACCACCGAATCCAGCGGTGAAGCATGCCTGAACAGGTGAGGTTTTGTGAATCCCGTCACTCAATGACCACGGGAATCTTTCCGATCCGACTCTGCCACTCGCGTGGCCCGGTCTTGTGCACCGACTCGCCCCCGGCATCGACAGCCACGGTCACCGGCATGTCCCTGACTTCGAATTCGTAGATCGCCTCCATGCCGAGGTCTTCGAAGGCCAGCACCTTGCTCGCCTTGATAGCCTTGGAAACGAGATAGGCCGAACCACCCACCGCCATCAGATATACGGCCTTGTTGTCGCGGATCGCCTCGATGGCCGCATCGCCGCGTTCGGATTTTCCGACCATGCCCAGCAGGCCGGTCTGCTCCAGCATCTGACGGGTGAACTTGTCCATGCGCGTGGCCGTGGTCGGGCCCGCCGGGCCGACGACTTCATCGCGTACAGGATCGACCGGGCCCACGTAGTAGATGAAGCGGTTGGTGAAATCGACCGGCAGCTTCTCGCCCCGATTGAGCATGTCGATCATGCGTTTGTGTGCGGCGTCGCGACCGGTCAGCAGCTTGCCGTTGAGCAACAGCACTTCGCCCGGCTTGAACGTGGCCACCTCCTCCCGCGTGATGCCATCCAGATTCACCCGGCGGGCGTTTTGCGGGTTGTAGGTGAGCTTCGGCCAGTCCTCCAGCGATGGCGGATCGAGCGCCACCGGGCCACGGCCATCGAGGGTGAAGTGCGCATGGCGCGTGGCCGCGCAATTGGGAATCATCGCCACCGGCAGGTTGGCGGCATGCGTCGGATAGTCCTTGACCTTGATGTCCAGCACCGTGGTCAGCCCGCCCAAGCCCTGCGCACCGATGCCCAGCGCGTTGACCTTTTCATACAGTTCAAGACGCAGCTCTTCGGCCCGATTGGAGGCGCCGCGGGCCTTGAGATCCGTGATATCGATCGGCTCCATCAACGATTCCTTGGCCAGCAGCATCGCCTTCTCGGCCGTGCCACCGATGCCGATGCCGAGCATGCCCGGCGGACACCAGCCGGCGCCCATCGTCGGTACTGTCCTGAGAACCCAATCAACGATGGAATCGGACGGATTGAGCATGGCGAACTTGCTCTTGGCTTCCGAACCGCCGCCCTTGGCCGCCACGATCACATCGACCTTGTCGCCGGCGACGATCTTCATGTTGACCACGGCCGGGGTGTTGTCCTTGGTGTTCTGCCGCTTGCCGGTCGGGTCAGCCAGCACGCTGGCGCGCAGCTTGTTGTCCGGATGGTTGTAGGCGCGGCGCACGCCTTCGTTGACGGCATCTTCCAGCGAGCCACCGAAGCCCTCCCAGCGCACATCCATGCCCACTTCCAGAAACACGGTGACGATGCCGGTGTCCTGACAAATCGGGCGATGACCTTCGGCGCACATGCGCGAATTGATCAGGATCTGCGCCATCGCGTCCTTGGCCGCCGGGGATTCCTCGCGCTCGTAGGCCGCAGCAAGATTCTTGATGTAATCGACTGGGTGGTAGTACGAGATGTACTGCAGCGCATCGGCGATGGATTGGATGAGGTCTTCCTGCTTGATCGATGTCACGTCTTGCTCGCTTGCGGGGGCTGGCGGGAGTGGAGCCGCCTATTTTAGGCCAAAGTGCGCCGCACCCCCGCCCGTGCTGCCGGCACACGTTGATGCGCGGGGCTGCACGCGCATGTTCAGGTGGCCGGTAGCTGCCGGCCGCGCCAGACAGCACAATAGCCCGGCATGGGAACCCTAGTACTGATCCTCGACCTTATCGGCACCTTCGTTTTCGCCCTGTCCGGGGCGACGATGGGGGTGCGTCGGCATCTGGATATCTTCGGCGTGCTGGTGCTGTCGTTTGCCGCGGCGCTGGCCGGTGGCATCACCCGCGCCCTGCTGATCGGCG
>JAEXRB010000050.1 GCA_023438325.1 Pseudomonadota bacterium
GTTTTCCACTTCAGATGGCCATTTCATGAAACTCGTTGACGAAGCAGACATCCTGGTCAAGGCCGGTGACGGCGGCAACGGTTGCGTCAGTTTCCGGCGCGAGAAATTCATCCCGTTCGGCGGGCCGGATGGAGGCGACGGTGGCAACGGCGGCAGTGTCTGGCTGGTGGCCGACGAGAACCTCAATACGCTGGTGGATTTCCGTCACCAGCGCATCTTTCGCGCCCAGCGCGGCCAGAACGGCATGGGCAGCCAGATGTACGGCAAGGGCGGCGAGGACACCACGATCCGCGTGCCGGTGGGAACCGTCATCACGAACCTTGCCACCGGTGAAATCATCGGCGACCTGGTGCGTCACGGTCAGCGTCTGCTGGTGGCGCAGGGCGGGCGTGGTGGCTTGGGCAACATGCACTTCAAGAGTTCGACCAATCGCGCGCCGCGCCGCGCCACGCCGGGCACCGAGGGAGATGAGCGCGAGCTGCGGCTGGAGTTGAAACTTCTGGCCGACGTGGGCCTGCTGGGCTTTCCGAATGCCGGCAAGAGCACCTTCATCCGCGCCGTTTCAGCCGCCACGCCGCGCGTGGCCGATTACCCGTTCACCACGCTGTATCCGAACCTGGGTGTGGTCAGCGTCGAGCGTGATCGCAGCTTCGTCGTGGCCGACATTCCCGGTCTGATCGAAGGGGCTGCCGAAGGCGCGGGCTTGGGTGTGACGTTCCTCAAGCACGTTCAGCGCACGCGCATCCTGCTGCATATCGTGGATGCTGCGCCGTTTACCGATGACGAGCGCGATCCGGTCGAAATGATCGTGGGCGAGGTGCGTACCATCGAGGCCGAGCTGAGTCGGTTCGATCCAGAGCTTCTGGAAAAGCCGCGCTGGCTGTTGCTCAACAAGCTTGACCTGCTGCCGGAGGATGAGCGCGAGGCGCGCGTTGCGGCGGTTCTGTCGGCACTGGGTTGGGACGGGCCGGCATTCGCGATTTCGGCAATCGGCAAGGAAGGTACCTGGCCGGTATGTCTGCGCCTGATGGAGATGCTGGATGCGATCCGTGCGGAAAATCAGGCGACGGAGAACGGCGAGGTGGCGGATATGCCGCCAGCGCAGCCGGATGGCGATTGATCGGGGCAGGTTGCTGCGGCATGCCTGCGTTCGGTTTTATCCGCAGTGGCGGATTGCGATTGGGTTCAGTCAGAAAAAACAAGGCCGGCGAATGCCGGCCTTGTCGGTGTTCCCGAATCTGCGCTGCGCGCTTAGGCAGCGATCGCGCGAATACGCGCGGTCAGGCGGCTCTTGTGACGGGCAGCCTTGTTCTTGTGGATCAGGCCGCGGGAAGCGTAGCGGTCAAGGATCGGCTCGGCGATCTTGTAGGCTTCCTGTGCGGCGACAGCGTCATTGGCCTGAACGGCCTTGAGGACTTTCTTCACGGAGGTGCGCAGCATCGAACGCTGGCTGGCGTTGCGCGCATTGCGCACGACAGTCTGGCGGGCGCGCTTCTTCGCGGACTTGATGTTGGCCAAGGGAATGCTCCTGGGAATCGGGTGGCAGAATCGGGGGGAAAGACTGCGAATTATGGATATTTTCTGATGTCAAGTCAATCACGGGGTCGCCCATGCGCAAATTGAGCGGGCTGATCGGCTCCACGGCCGTGTTCGGTGCCATGACCTTGCTCTCGCGCCTGGCCGGGTTTGCGCGTGATGTGCTGCAGGCGCGGCTGTTTGGCGCGGGCGGGCTGGTGGATGCCTTCACCGTGGCCTATCAGGTGCCCAACTATCTGCGCCGCATCTTTGCCGAAGGCTCGTTCGCCTCGGCCTTCGTGCCGGTGCTTTCCGAGCTGCGGCAGAAGGGTGACGAGGTCGCGCTGCGCTCGTTCGTGGATCACGTCGCGGGCGCGTTGTGCGCGGTGCTGTTGCTGGTGACGGGGCTGGGCATGTTGGCGGCACCCTGGATCGCCGCGCTGATGGCGCCGGGGTTTGCCTCCGAGCCGGGCAAGCTGGCGCTGACGGGGGAGATGCTGCGCATCGTGTTTCCATACCTTTTCTTCGTCTCGATGACGGCGTTCGCCGGCGGTGTGCTCAACAGCTTCCAGCGTTTCGCCTTGCCTGCATTGACGCCGGTGCTGCACAACTTGGCCGTGATCGCGGCCATGCTGTGGCTGGCATCGCATCTGGAGCGTCCGGTGATGGCACTGGCCTGGGGCGTGTTGGCGGCAGGTGCGATCCAGATGCTGGTGTTGTGGCCGGCCTTGCGGCGGGTCGGGTTGTTTCCGCGCCTGCGTTTCGACTTTCGCCATCCCGGTGTGCGTCGGGTGTTCAAATTGATGCTGCCGACGTTGTTTTCCTCGTCGGTGGCGCAGCTCAACCTCATCGTCGGCACCATCTTTGCCTCGTTGCTGGTCGAAGGCAGCCGGGCGTATCTGTACTACTCCGATCGCCTTGTGGAATTGCCGCTTGGACTGTTCGGCGTGGCGCTGGGCACGGTGATCCTGCCGCACCTCTCGCGGCGTCATGCCGATACCGATGCGGCGGGTTTCAGCGATGCGCTTGACTGGGGTTTGCGCACCGTGCTGCTGGGCGCGGTGCCGGCGGCGCTGGGGCTGTTGACGCTGGCCGAGCCGCTGGTGGCCACGATCTACCAGCGCGGCGAGTTCGACGCCCACGCCACCACGATGACGGCGCTGAGTTTGTCTGCGCTGAGTCTGGCGATTCCGGCGTTCATGCTGACCAAGGTGCTGGCTCCGGCGTTCTATGCGCGACAGGACACGAAAACGCCTATGCGCGCGGCCATCATCACGGTTTTCCTCAATGTGGGCCTGATCGCGCTCATCACGACGCCGCTATGGCATTACGGCATCATCGGCGCACATGCCGGCATCGCGCTGGCGACGGCCCTGGCCGGCATCGGCAATGCGGTACTGCTGTGGCGCTATCTGCGCCGCGATGGTGTCTGGCAGCCGGCGCAGGGTTGGGGCAGGGCGCTTGCGCGGATCCTGCTCGCCGGAGCGGCGATGGTCGTGGTGTTGATCGCATTGCGCATGGGGCCATGGGATTGGCGTGCGCTGCACGGACTGTGGCGCTGGTCGTGGCTGTTCGGGACGATTCTTGCCGGCGCTGCAACCTATGGCGCGGTGTTGCTGGCTTCGGGCTGGCGCCCGCGCGAATTGCGCCATGCGGCGTGAGGCCTTTATGAGCGTCTTGCCTTCACTTGCCGATGCCACCGCACGTCGTGCCGACAATGTGCTGCCGTTGCGCCATCTGGCCGCATGGCTGGTGATTTACGGTCACAGTTTTCCTTTGGGAAACAATGCGGCGGGGGCAGTCGATGTGGTCGAGCGCTGGTTGCCCGGTTACTCGGCCAGTCGCTGCGCGGTGTTCCTGTTCTTTGCGATCAGCGGGTATTTGTTGACGAACAGCCTGCTGCGCCATCCCGGCGTGTTGCGTTACGCCTGGCACCGCGTCCTGCGCATCTACCCTGCCTATCTGGCCTGCTTGCTGCTGTGCGTACTGGTGCTGGGAGCGTGGTTCACGACGTGGCCGCTGGGCGAGTATTTCCGCTCGCCTGATACCTGGGAGCATCTGCGCCACAATCTGATCCCGACCAGCTTCATCTGGCCGTTGCCAGGCGTGTTCGAGGGCAATCCATATCCGGATGTGGTGAATGGCTCATTGTGGTCGCTCGGGCTGGAAGTGCGTTGGTATTTCTGGCTCGGCGTGCTGGCAGC
>JAEXRB010000090.1 GCA_023438325.1 Pseudomonadota bacterium
GTTCTCGGCCATTTCGCCGACCGAACGCACGCGGCGGTTGCCCAGGTGGTCGATGTCGTCCACCCCGCCCTTGCCGTTACGGATATCGATGAGCACCTTGAGCACGGCCAGGATGTCGTCGTTATCCAGCACCCCGGCACCTTCGACTTCCTTGCGGCCGACGCGACGGTTGAACTTCATGCGACCGACGCCGGAGAGGTCGTAACGGTCGAAGCTGAAGAACAGGTTCTGGAACAGGTTCTGCGCGGCATCCTTGGTCGGCGGCTCGCCGGGACGCATCATGCGGTAGATCTCGACCAGCGCCTCCAGCGGCGTCTTGGACGGATCGATGCGCAGGGTGTTGGAGATGTACGGACCGCGGTCCAGGTCGTTGACCCACAACGTGCCGAAACTGGCCACGCCATGCTTGCGCAACTTGTTCAGGTGCTCGTCGGTCAGCTCGTCGTTAGCCTGCGCCAGCAGTTCGCCGGTCTTGGTATCGACGATGTCGTGCGCCAGGATGCGGCCAAGCAGGTATTCGTCGGGCACGTTCAGCGTCTTGATGCCGGACTGCTCGAGCTGCTTGACGTGGCGTGCAGTGATGCGCTTGCCGGCCTCGACAATGACCTTGTCGCCAGCCACCACGTCGAAGTTCAGCGTTTCACCGCGCAGGCGCTCGGACACCAGCGCCAACTCGGCACCTTCCTTGAGCAGGTTGAACTGGTTGGTCTCGTAGAAGATTTCCAGCATCTGCTCGTTGGTATAGCCGAGCGCACGCAGGAGGATCGTCACCGGCAACTTGCGGCGGCGGTCGATACGCGTGAACAGCGCATCCTTCGGATCGAACTCGAAATCCAGCCACGAGCCGCGATAAGGAATGATGCGGGCGCTGTACAACAGCTTGCCGGAGCTGTGGGTCTTGCCACGATCGTGGTCGAAGAACACGCCGGGCGAGCGATGCAGCTGGCTGACGATGACACGCTCGGTGCCGTTGATGATGAAGGTGCCGTTGTCGGTCATGAGCGGCATTTCGCCCATGTAGACCTCCTGCTCCTTCACATACTTGATCGCCTTGTTGGAGGCTGGGCTGTCCTTGTCGTAGATGACCAGGCGCACGGTCACGCGCAGCGGCGCGCCATAGGACAGGCCACGGTTGCGGCACTCGCGTTCGTCGAAGGGCGGCTCGCCAAGCTTGTAGCTGACGTACTCCAGCGCCGCATTGCCGCTGTAGCTGGAAATCGGAAACACCGACTTCAGCGCAGCATGCAGGCCCTGCTCGGCGCGCTGCGCCGGCGTCTTGTTCTCTTGCAGGAACTCGCGATAGGAATCGACCTGGATCGCCAGCAGGTATGGCACACCCAGAATCGAGGGCCGCTTGCTGAAATCCTTGCGGATGCGCTTCTTTTCGGTGAACGAGTAGGTCATGGTCGGCATACCACCCTCAGGTTGTAGAGGAGCGAAGGCTCCTCGGATGAAACGAAATGGTTTCGTGATTCGGGATTGATGATTCGCACGCAAATCTCCAATCCCCAATCCCGACTCCTGCAACGGACAAAGCCCGGGGGCATACGCCCCCAGGCTTCAGGCTTTTGCCGAAGCGGGCAAACGACGCAAGACGCCGCTTACTTGACTTCGACAGTGGCGCCGGCCGCTTCCAGGTCCTTCTTGAACTTGGCAGCGTCGTCCTTGCTGACGCCTTCCTTCAGGACGCCACCGGCTTCGGTGAGATCCTTGGCTTCCTTCAGGCCCAGACCGGTGATGGCACGGACGGCCTTGATGACGTCGACCTTCTTCTCGCCGGCGGACTTCAGCACGACGGTGAACTCGGTCTGCTCTTCCACCGGGGCAGCAGCAGCGGCCGGACCGGCAGCAGCAACAACCGGGGCAGCGGCGGAAACGCCGAACTTCTCTTCGATCGCCTTGACCAGCTCCATCACCTCGAGAAGGGTCTTCTCGGCGACGGCTTCGACGATCTGTTCGTTGGACAGGGACATGGTGTTTACCTCTGGAGTTGATACATGAAGCAGCAACGCGTGCTGCAGATTGGATTACGCCGTTTCAGCCGCAGCTTCGGCAGGGGCTTCTTCGCCACCACCTTGCTTGTCGGCCACTGCCTTGATCGCGCGGGCGAACATCGCGGCAGGCTCGGCCAGCACGCGGGCCAGCATGGCCAACGCCTGTTCGCGAGTCGGCAACGAGGCCAACACTTCAACATGGCTGGCCGGGTACAACTGGCCGCCCATCGCAACGATCTTGGGCTGCAACTTGTCGTTGCCCTTGGCAAACTCCTTGATCAGGCGACCGGCAGCGCCGGGCTCCTCGATCGAGAACGCATACAGCAGCGG
The DNA here is from genome assembly GCA_023438325.1 of Pseudomonadota bacterium. Taxonomy (GTDB): domain Bacteria; phylum Pseudomonadota; class Gammaproteobacteria; order Xanthomonadales; family Xanthomonadaceae; genus Denitratimonas. Next base: position 2,325 of record JAEXRB010000090.1, read on the forward strand.
CCCGACGAGCGCGTCCTGGACGCATTCGTATTCGGTACCTGCCACGGCACGCGAAGCCAGGGTGTTCTTGACGACTTTCAGGAACACACCGGTTTCACGGGCCTTCTTGCGCATCGCGGTCATTTGCTCGACCGTGGTGCCCGCGTACTCGACAGCGACCAGGGAGTGGGCCTTGGCGGCGACGTCAGCCAATTCGGCGACGACTTCTTGCTTCTGGGACAGATTGAGAGCCATAGCACTCCTCCTAGTGAACTCCGCTTACGGCTCCTGCCGCTCGCGGTCCTTGGCGGCGCCCTTCCGTGGGTGCCGGGAATGCCGGGGCATTCCTTGGTGGCCGTACTGGACCTGGCATGACCTGGCCTGGGATATCCCAGAACTTGCGTGAACCAGAAAACTCCAGAAGGCTTCACCATCTACGCAGGCCGGATCGGGGATCCGATTAAGTTGCGACGATGACTGCGGATGCAGCATCACCACCGCGCCTGCGGTCTTTGACGGCGCCCCGCCACCTTGCGGTGCCGGGGGCCTTCAAAACTTCGGGGCGGCGAGCCGCCCCTTTTGATACTTGTGATTACTTGGCCAACGTCAGGCTGGCCTGATCGACCGTGATGCCCTTGCCCATGGTGCTGGACAGCGACACCTTCTGCAGGTACTGACCCTTGGCGGCGGACGGCTTGGCCTTGACCAAGTCCGACAGCAATGCATTGAGGTTGTTCTTGAGCGCTTCGACTTCGAAGCTGGCCTTGCCGATGGTGCAATGGATGATGCCGGCCTTGTCGGTGCGGTAGCGCACCTGGCCTGCCTTGGCATTGCGAACCGCACCAGCGGCATCCGGGGACACCGTACCGACCTTCGGGTTCGGCATCAGGCCGCGCGGACCGAGCACCGTACCGAGCTTGCCGACCACGCGCATCGCATCCGGCGTGGCGATGACCACGTCGTAGTTGAGATCGCCGGCCTGCATCTTCTCGGCCAGATCGTCCATGCCGACCACGTCGGCACCGGCGGCCAAGGCCTCGTCGGCTTTCGCGCCAGGCGGGCAGAACACGGCCACGCGCACGCTCTTGCCGGTACCTTCGGGCAGCACGGTGGAGCCGCGCACCTGCTGGTCGGACTTCTTGGCGTCAACGCCGAGGCGCACGGCCACATCGATGGACTCGACGAACTTGACCTTGCTGTTGTCCTTGAGGATTTTCAGCGCCTCGTCGAGCGAATAGGCCTTGCCCGGAACGATGGCGGCATTGAGAACTTTGAATCGCTTGGTGATCTTTGCCATGACATTAAACCTCGACGTTCAGACCCATGCTGCGTGCGCTGCCGGCGATGGTGCGCACGGCGGCGTCCAGCGACGCGGCGGTGAGATCCGGCTCCTTGGCCTTGGCGATTTCCTCGAGCTGGGCGCGAGAGATCTTGCCCACCTTTTCGGTGTTCGGGCGCTTGGAACCAGACTGGATGCCGACGGCCTTCTTCAGAAGGATCGTCGCCGGCGGCGTCTTGGTGATGAACGTGAAGCTGCGATCCGAATAAGCCGTGATGACCACCGGAATCGGCAAGCCGGGCTCAAGCTTCTGCGTGGCGGCATTGAATGCCTTGCAGAATTCCATGATGTTCAGGCCACGCTGACCCAGCGCAGGACCGACCGGCGGCGAAGGGTTGGCTTGACCTGCCTTCACCTGCAACTTGATGTAACCGACAACTTTCTTTGCCATTTTTGTTTACTCCTGGAGTTCGATCGTCTGCACGTTCGGGAGAACTGCGTGACTCCTCCTCATGGGTTGAATCCGGGATCCGGAGCGCCGGACCCCTGCCCTTCAGGCCTTCTCCACCTGACCGAACTCCAGTTCGACCGGTGTTGAACGCCCGAAAATCAGTACCGCCACGCGCAGGCGGCTCTTGTCGTAATTGACTTCTTCGACGGTGCCGTTGAAGTCGTTGAAAGGCCCATCGATAACCCGGACCATTTCGCCGGGCTCGAACAACACCTTCGGGCGCGGCTTCTCTACGCCGTCCTGCACGCGGCGCAGGATGGTATCGGCCTCGCTGTCCTTGATTGGCAACGGCCGATCAGCGGTG
>JAEXRB010000144.1 GCA_023438325.1 Pseudomonadota bacterium
CACCGTGGGTTGCGAGCCGCACGAGCGCGACGGCCTCATGGAGGCCGCGCGCCTGCTCGATACGCGCATGCGCGAAATCCGCAGCGCCAACCGCATGGCCGGCATCGATCGCATTGCCGTGCTGGCCGCGCTGAATCTTGCGCATGAGTTGTTGCAGGTGCGCAATGCCGGTGATGGCGAACAGCACGACATCGCGCTTGCGCTCGATGCGGTGTCGCGCAAGCTCGATCGGCTGTTGGCAGCGGTCGGTCGCTGAAGGCGTCAGCCCAGGCCTGCCTTCAGGCGGGCCATGTCCACCCGCACGAACAGGCAGTCGGCTCGTGCGGTGAGCTCGTCTCCCGCCAGCACTTCGCACAACACCCGCGTCTTGCGCCCTGTCTCGCCGTCGACCCGGGCCCGCAGTGTCAATGGGCGATCCATCGGCGTGGGTTTCAGGTAATCGATGCCCAGATGCGCGGTGACGCAGAAGATGTCGGGCTGGCTGCCAGGCGTGCGTGCTTCGGCGCGATAGTGGTGCGCTATGGCGGTCCAGTTGCCGTGGCAATCCACCAGCATCGCCAGCAGGCCGCCGTACACCAACCCCGGCCAGCCGGCGAACTCCTCGCGTGGCGTGTGATGGGCGATGACGTGGATGCCGTCATCGTGCCAGTGGCTCTTGATCCGCAATCCGCTCGGATGGTGGCGGCCGCAGCCGTAGCAATTGCCTTCGAGATGGGATAGATCCTGGAAGGCAGGTGTATCGACGTGCATCGTGTTCAGGAAAGTGATGGGTGCGCGACGATGGTAGGGCAAACGTGCCTGGATTCGGAGCTTGCGCTACCATGGACACCGGCAACCTCTGCCGTGTCCGACAGCGTACGCTTACATTTGCCTTGACCCTAATGAACGACCCCGGGGACGCGATAACAAGGCCGGTGTGCAGGCCCGCCACGAGCGGTAAGCCCGACGCCAAGTGAGCGTTCCCACCTGATCCTCGGGATCAAGGTCGTTTCGTACGCATCGCCACGGTGGAGGCTGCTCCTACTTCCTTCCGTTGCGCCCCATGACCTCTCTTTCCGACGCACGCCTTCCGCTGCGTACCCAAATGCGCGAGCGCCGCCTCGCCTTGCCGGCGCGCGAGCGTATCGCTGCAGCCGAAGCGCTGGCCACGCGCTTGCGGACCTTGCCGGAATTGATCGGTGCCGGCTATGTCGCCGGCTACTGGGCGGTGCAGGGCGAAATCTCGCTGCATGCACTGCTCTCGCCTGCGCCCGGCTTCATCTACTGCCTGCCGTGCCTGACCGATGAAACCGGCCTGCGCTTTGCGCCGTGGCGTTTCGGCGATGCGCTGGTGCAGAACCGTTACGGCATCCCCGAACCGGATCTTTCGCCCGAATCGCAGCTTGCGCCGCAGGACATGGCCGCCGTGTTGGTGCCGATGCTGGCGTTTCACCGGGATGGCACCCGTCTGGGTGCCGGTGGCGGCTATTACGACCGCAGTTTCGCCTTCCTGCGCGAGACGCCGCGGCCGGCGCGTCCTCTGCTGATCGGCGTGGCCTACGACTTCCAGGAAGCTGCGACGTTGCTCGCCGCGCCATGGGATGTGCCGATGGACATGATCGTCACCGACGCCCGCACCCTGCGCTGCGGGTAGAATTGCGCGTTTCCTTTCCCTGCGGCGTGCCATGGCCTTCTGGCTGATGAAATCCGAACCGGAGGAATTCTCCATCGACGACCTGGCGGCATGTGGCCGCGAGCCATGGACCGGCGTGCGCAACTATCAGGCACGCAATTTCATGCGCGATGGCATGACCGTGGGCGATGGGGTGTTTTTCTATCACTCCAACTGCGCCGTCCCCGGCATCGTGGGCATCGCGCGGGTGGCGTGCGATGCGTATCCGGATCCGACCCAGTTCGATCCGCAAAGCGATTACTTCGATCCCAAGTCCTCACCCGATGCGCCGCGCTGGCAGATGGTCGATGTCGCGTTCGAACGCAAGCTGCCGCGCACGATCTCGCTCGACGAACTGCGCGGCCATGCGGCCAGGCTCGGCGATTTCCCGCTGCTGGCGCGCGGCAACCGGCTCTCGGTGCTGCCGGTCACGGCGCAACAATGGAACGCCATCCTGGCGTTGCTCTGAACCTACGGAATCTCCCATGTCATCGGATCGCGAAAACGCCAAGCGCCTGTCGGCCGAGCGCGCACTGGAATATGTCGAAAAAGGCTCGGTCATCGGGGTCGGCACCGGCTCCACGGTGCGCTGGTTCATCGAGGCGCTCGGGCGCGAAAAAGGTTTGGTCGATGGCGCTGTTTCCAGTTCGGAGCAGAGCACCGCGCTGCTGCGCCAGCATGGCATCGACGTGCTCGACCTCAACGCCGTCGGCCCGCTCGGCCTGTACGTGGATGGCGCCGATGAATGCAATCTGCAGCGTCATCTGATCAAGGGCGGCGGCGCGGCGCGGACGCGCGAGAAGATCATTGCCGCGGCGAGCGAGCGTTTCGTCTGCGTGATCGATGCGGCCAAGCGCGTGGAAGTGCTCGGCCGCTTCCCGCTGCCGGTGGAAGTAATCCCGATGGCGCGCAGCCATGTTGCGCGGGAGCTGTTGAAACTCGGCGGCCAACCGGTGTGGCGCGATGGCACGGTCACCGACAACGGCAACTGGATCCTGGATGTGCATGGCTTGGTGATTACTGATGCGGTGGCGCTGGAAGCGCGCATCAACCAGATCGTCGGCGTGGTGGCGGTGGGTTTGTTCGCGGCGCGCCCTGCGGATGTGGTGATCGCCGACGGCGTCGTCGTGGCGGGGCCGGAGCCGACGTGAGCCGGTTGCAGGTCGGCTTCTCGCACGCGCCCGAGGCGTTGCTGCGCTTTTCCTTCGATGGCAGCGACGCAGCCACCGGCGTGGCGTGTCCGCGTCTGGCTGGCCCGGAAATGCCGGAAGTCTGGTCGGGCGAATCCGCCGATCTGGCGATGGTCTGCATCGAGGTGGAAGAGCGCGATGGCGATGTCGAAAGCGCTGCGCGCGAGGCCTATGGCCGATTGCTGGCGCAGGTGCGCAGTTCGGCGCATCCGTACCTGATCCGCATCTGGAATTATCTGGATGCGATCAACGAAGGCGAAGGCGATGGCGAGCGTTACCGCCACTTCTGCCTTGGCCGGGCGGCGGCGGTGGATGCCGCATTCAATGATCCGCCGCCGGCGGCGACCGGCATCGGCCATGCGTATCGCACTGGCGTGGTGCAGGTAATCGCCCTGTGTTCGACACGACCTGCCATCGCGCTGGAAAACCCGCGGCAGATGCCGGCCTGGCGCTATCCGCGCGATTACGGCCCGGTATCGCCGGGCTTTTCACGCGGTGCGTTGATCGGCACGGCGCAGGACATGCGCCTGCTGGCGTCCGGCACCGCCAGCATTGTCGGGCATCGTTCGCTGCACGAAGGCGATGTGCGCGCCCAGACGCGCGAGGCGCTGGCCAATCTGGGGGCGCTGCTGGATGAAGCCGCCGTACGTGGTGATTTGCGCTTCGCGCTGACGGCGCCCGAGGCACTGCGCGTGTACGTACGCGATCGCGAGGATCTTGACGCGGTGCGCGAGGAGATGGATCAGGCCGGTATGCTCGCCGAGCGGGTCGTCTATCTGCATGGCGACATCTGTCGGCGCGAGTTGCTGGTGGAACTGGAAGGCGTGTTCGCGCCGATCACCTGATACATCGCAACCCCGCCATCCTGCGCGCAGGATGACGGGATGCGCCGCGCTCAGCGCTTCATGCGCACACGTTGCCGGAACTCCAGCCCGCGCTCTGTGAACAGCACGTCGATTTCGGCGTGTTCGATGTGCTTGGCGTAGCTGGCTTCCATGATGTCGGCGTTGAGCTGCGTGCTCTCGCGTACTTCCTCGGGCATGTCCTTGGCGGCATCGCGCATCAGATTGAAGATCTGCACGATGAAGCTGCCGCTGTAGGCCATGTGGAAGATTGGCTGACGGTTGGCATCGGCCTTGAGATATGTCGGCAGGCGCTTGGCCTGGTCGTCGCCGATGCCGATGCCGAGCGCGGTGGCTTCCATCGCCACGAACACGGGTTGGGTGGTGACTTCGGCCAGTTCTTCCAGTTCCAGTTGCTGCGGCGCGGCGCCCGGTACGAGATTGAGCGATTCCAGCTGCGGCACGAAGTTGCGTGCCATCGCGATGAGGCCGGCGGCGTTCTCCGAGCCGATCACCACCTGGCCGCTGATGTCTTCGAGTTTTTCCTCGGCCAGATCCACCGCGAAGTGGTTCAGTGCCAACAGCAGGCTGCTGGCCATCGGGCCTGCGGCATAGACAGCCGGGTTGTTGAGGCTTTCGCGAGCCTCGCGTGTGGCCTCGTTGAGATCGGTCAATGCCGGGCACGTCCAGGGCGCTTTCGTGGCGGCGGCGGCGTACTTGTTGGCCAGTGTCGGCAAGGCCGCGGCCTTGAAGGCGAAGCTCAGCGTGGCTTGCGCGTCCTTGCTCGCGGCCAGTCCCGGTGTAGGCGCGTTGAGGGTCATCAGGTCCTGCGCGATGGTCGGCGAGAACTCGATGCGGCCCATCGCTTCCACGCGGGCTGCGTCCAGATGGGTGTAGCCGGAGATGATGCGTGGGAAGCTGGCGATGATCAGGTTCACATCGGCTTCGCACTCGGCCGGCAGGGTCGGCTTTTCGATGTCGAACTGCGACAGGAAGGCGGTTTCCAGCGCCGTGGCCGGAGTGCGGAATACCGCCAGAAGACGTGCGGTATCGATGTAGCCGCTGCCGTAGCTGGAGAAGCCTTCGGCCTTGTTCAGGCGTTGCAGCTCGCCGCTGTCGGCCAGCGAGCGCGCCGGACGTTCGATACCGAGCAACTGCCGCAGCGCGGCGGCATCGTCCAGCGGCGCCAGCGTGACGATGAGGTGATTGCCTTGCAGTGCGATTACCGACTGGATGGGCGTTTCAGGGATCGGGAAACGCCAGCCGGCGTCGATGCCTTCCAGTTGCAACGTCGCCAGCGTATTGCCGCTGTTGGTTTCCAATCGCGCCACCGCGGCACGAAATGCGGCGGGATCAGCCAGTGTCATGCGCGCCACCGGCACGATGCCCAGCCCGTAGATGGCCGAAAGGCTGGAGCCGTCCAGGCCGAAGCGGGCGGCCAGCGCGGTGCCGGTGGAGGCTTGCGCGAGCTCGGCATCCAACGCACGCAGCCAGCCGATCAGTTCATGCGCGATGACGGGTGTGATGTCCGCAGCGGCCTCGTCTTGCTCCGACGCTTGCGCGTCGTCGGTGGAATCGGCATCGGCGGCGTCGTGTTCGGCGAGCTCGAGCAGGAGTGCGATGTGCTTGCGCCAGAGCGGGATCTGCGGGTCGGCCTGCGACATCCAGCGCGAGGCCAGATCGGCCGGCAGTGGCGCGAGGTTGCCGAATGCGTAGGGCGTGTCGGCAGGTGCGAAGGCGAGCGGATCATCGCGCCCGATCTTGCCTTGGCCGCCCGCGTGATCGCCGCTGCGGCCGAACCACATCCATACCACCACCGCGGCCACAAGGGTGGCCAGCACAAGCAACAGTTTGCGCATCGTCCTGCTTCCAGAAGGGAGAGGCGCGCATTGTAACGATGAGGCACTGGCTAGGATGGCTGCATCGCAATCAGCCAGCCGGGGGCACGATAAGGCCTCAGTTTTGGTGCCTCTGGCGCCACCTTGCTGCCACGAAGCGGCGCAGTATGCGGTTTCGCCACGGCGTGCCAATCACGCAGGCCGCAGACGAAACCCGGTGCCGGCGATGGCTTTGCCGGCGGGCCAATATCGTCGCGGAACACTTCGGCAGCGCGCCGCTCCCAGTCGTCGGGCAGGCACAGATCCATCAAGTGTTCTCCGGGGAAGATGCCGACTTGGGCGAGCAAAGCGCCAATGCCAGCAGGGCGCCGGCGGCGATCCAGCCGATCGGGCTTGCCAGTGCAGGGGAATCGATCGGTGAAGCGGTTTGCTCCACGCCGCTGGTGGAGGCCACGCTGTCTTCATGAAGGTGACGAAGCGGTGTCGTTGTCTGTGCGGCTCCGTCCTGTGCGCTGGCGAGCTGAGGAGCGAGTGCCAGCAGCATCGCGCCTGCGCCGGCAGTATGGCGCGCAGCGCTGGCGAACAAGCGAGGTTTGCGGGTAAGGCGCATGGCGATCTCCTTCGCGGGCAACCGGCCCGCGTGCGATGCCATCTCACCTGCCGCGCCGGCCCATGCGGCGACGCGATCAGGCCGTGTTCGGGATCGAATCTGGCGATTTGCGGGCAGCGCGTTGTCGTGATCGGCCCCCGCACCTATGCTCGCGGCGAATCCTCATGGAGCCTTCGCGCATGTCCCGCACCATTGCCATCGTCGAGGACGAACCTGCAATCCGCGCCAATTACGTGGATGCGCTGTCCCGTTATGGCCATCGCGGGGTCGGTTTTGCCAGCCGGCCCGAGGCGCAGCAGGCGTTCGCGCTGCAATTGCCGGATCTGGTCATCATCGATGTGGGGGTGGGCGACGAGCCGGAAGGCGGTTTCGACCTGTGCCGCGAACTGCGCGCGCGTTCTGCCACGTTGCCGCTCTTGTTCCTGAC
>JAEXRB010000169.1 GCA_023438325.1 Pseudomonadota bacterium
TTATCATGGGGGCTGCATCACGGGGTGGGTGATGCGGGCTCGCGTGCCGGCTGCCGAAGGCGCAACGCCCGTAATCGCTCAGGCCCCGTACCACCCCGTGCACACAACTCTGGAGAGACCGGCAACATGCCGGCGCCGAAGGGGCAAGAGGCGGCATTTCCGCCTTGAAACTCTCAGGCAAAAGGACAGAGGGGCCGACGATGCGCAAGGCGCGTCGTCATCGACCCTTTTCCTTTGCCCGGATGCCCGCCATGAGTCCTGCTTCACGCCCTACCCCAAGCCTTGCCGAACTGGAAGGCCATGATGCCTTCGTCGCCCGCCATATCGGCCCCAACGATGCCGAGATCGCACAGATGCTCGGCAGCATCGGATACGACTCGCTCGACGCGCTGACCGACGCCATCGTTCCGACCAGCATCAAGGGCACCGGCGCACTGGCCCTGCCCGACAGCCTCGGCGAAGTGGAAGCGCTGGCGAAAATCCGCACCATCGCCTCCAGGAACAAAGTGTTCCGCAGCTTCATCGGGCAAGGCTATTACGGCACTCACACGCCCAACGTCATCCTGCGCAACATCCTGGAAAACCCGGCGTGGTACACGGCCTACACGCCGTATCAGGCCGAAATTTCTCAAGGCCGCATGGAGGCGCTGATCAACTTCCAGACCATGGTGTCCGACCTAACCGGCATGGACATCGCCAATGCCTCGCTGCTGGACGAAGCCACCGCCGCCGCCGAAGCGATGACGCTGGCCAAACGCAGCGCCAAATCCAGATCCAACACCTTCCTTGTTGCCGGCGACACCCATCCGCAAACGCTGGAAGTGTTGCAAACCCGTGCCGAGCCACTGGGCCTGACGGTCGAAATCGCCCGCTCCACCGACGACTTCCACGCCGCGCTGCAAAAGGGTGACTACTTCGGCGTGCTGGTGCAGTACCCCGCGTCCAGCGGTTGGGTGGCCGACTGGTCGAAGGATGCCGAAGCGATCCATGCACACAACGCCCTGTTCGTGTTCGCCACCGACTTGCTGGCCCTGACCCTGCTCACATCACCGGGCGAAATGGGCGCGGACATCGTCATCGGCAACAGCCAGCGTTTCGGCGTGCCGTTCGGCTTCGGCGGCCCGCACGCTGGGTTCATGGCCTGTCGCGATGCGTTCAAGCGCTCGATGCCGGGCCGCTTGATCGGCGTATCCGTCGATGCCCACGGCGATCCGGCCTATCGCCTGACCCTGCAAACCCGCGAGCAGCACATCCGCCGCGAGAAGGCCACCTCCAACATCTGCACCGCGCAGGTGCTGCTGGCGGTGATGGCGGCCATGTACGCGGTCTACCACGGCCCCGACGGGCTCACGCGCATCGCACGCCGCGTGGCACGCCTGACTGCGATCCTCGCCGCCGGGCTGCGCGAACTTGGCCACAGCGTGGTACACGCCAGCGCCTTCGACACCCTCTGCATCGACGCCGGCGACAAGGCGGAAAGCCTGCTCGCACGCGCCAACGCCAAGCATGTCAACCTGCGCGCGCGCGCCGATGGCTCGCTGTGCATCTCGCTGGACGAAACCACCACCCGCGACGACATCGCCACGCTGTGGTCGATCTTCGCCATGAGCGACACCGCCCGCCTGCCCTCGATCGATGCGCTCGATGCGCAGGCGCCTTCGCTGATTCCAGCCGAACTGGAACGCCGCAGCGCCTTTTTGACCCATCCGGTGTTCAATACCCATCACAGCGAACACGAGATGCTGCGCTACCTGCGCTCGCTGGCCGACAAGGATCTGGCGATGGATCGCACCATGATCCCGCTCGGCTCCTGCACCATGAAACTCAACGCCACTGCCGAGATGATTCCGATCACCTGGCCGGAGTTTTCCAACATCCATCCGCTCGCCCCGGCCGATCAGACCCAGGGCTATCAGGAACTGATCGACTCGCTCGAAGCCATGCTGGTGGATATCACCGGCTACGATGCGGTGAGCTTCCAGCCCAACTCCGGCGCGCAAGGCGAATACGCCGGCCTGCTCGCGATCCGCGCCTGGCACCAGTCGCGCGGCCAAGGCCATCGCAATATCTGCTTGATCCCCGAATCGGCGCACGGCACCAATCCGGCCAGCGCGCAGATGTGCGGCATGAAGGTGGTGGTGACCAAGTGCGATGCGAACGGCAACGTCGATGTTGCCGACATCCGCGCGCAAGCCGAAAAGCACTCGGAAAATCTCGCCGCGATCATGATGACCTATCCCTCCACGCACGGCGTGTTCGAGGAAGACGTGGTCGAAATCTGCGAAATCGTGCACCAGCATGGCGGCCAGGTGTATACCGACGGCGCCAACATGAACGCGCTGGTCGGCGTCGCCAAGCCCGGCAAGTGGGGCTCGGACGTATCGCACCTCAACCTGCACAAAACCTTCTGCATCCCACACGGCGGTGGCGGCCCCGGCGTCGGCCCCTGCGCGGTGAAATCGCATCTGGCGCCATTCCTGCCCAACGGCCACCGGCAGGCCGATGGCGTGGTCGGCAAGGTGTCTGCAGCCGCCCATGGCAGTGCCAGCATCCTGCCGATCAGCTGGATGTACATCGCGTTGATGGGCAAGGCCGGGCTGCGGCGTGCCACGCAGGTTGCCCTGCTCAATGCCAACTACCTCTCGCGCAAGCTCGCGCCGCACTACCCCACGCTCTACACCGGCCGCAATGATCTGGTGGCGCATGAATGCATTCTCGACCTGCGCCCGCTGGAAAAGGCCACCGGCATCAGCGCGGAAGACGTGGCCAAGCGCCTGATCGATTTCGGGTTCCATGCACCGACACTGAGTTTCCCGGTGGCCGGCACCTTGATGGTGGAGCCCACCGAGTCCGAGTCGCTGCACGAGCTGGATCGCTTCTGCGACGCCATGATCCAGATTCGCGAGGAAATCCGTGCCATCGAAGACGGCAAGCTCGATAGCATGGACAACCCGCTCAAGCACGCTCCGCACACCGCGGTCGCCGTCAGCGCCAGCAGTTGGCCACATGCCTACAGCCGCGAACTGGCCGCGTTCCCGCTCAGCTCGCTGCGCCAGCAGAAATACTGGCCGCCGGTAGGCCGCGTGGACAACGTGCACGGCGACAAGAATGTGTTCTGTGCCTGCATCCCGGTGGATGCGTATCAGGACGACGCCGAGGGCTGATGCTGCACATGCGAACCGGAAGGCACTCGCTTTCCGGTTCGCACACGCATCAAAGCCTCAGCGCCGCGTACCGGCCACCAGCAGGTAGTCGCCGGCGCGCTGCACGGCACGCAGCGATGCACAGCCGTAAACGCGTGCACCGCCGCCATGATCGAAATCGCGGGAATCGCCGCTACGCACTACCTCCACTTGCGGCGCATCCAGCCCGGTAAGGGCGTGGACGAGGAAAACTTCCCCCTGTGCATCGGGCACATCAGGCGAAGTCGGCGCATCGGATGCATGCTCCAGCGGTGTCAGGCCGATCGCCCGCACCGGCGCGCTCGAACCACCCGAGGCATCCAGCGCGCGCAAGCCCACGGCCTGAGCGCGACGCGCAATCAAATCCACGCCGGCCTCGATACCGCCGCTTTCGTCATAGCGCAGCCAACGCACCATGCCCACGGCCCAGTCGCGCCCGGCATCTTCGATGGGCAAGGCCACGCCCACCACTTCGCCGATACGAGCGCGCACACCATGCGCCGCCTCCCAGCGCAAGCGATAGCCGCCCAGGCTCTGATCCTGCACCTGCGCCGTCACCGTGGCGGCGTGGACACTGTCGCCTGCGCCCTGCGCCCAGGAGGCGCGGTCGGCGGCGAGCATGGAGATGCCACGCACTTCTCGCATGAAACCATCGAAATCCTGTTGCCCGGCCAGTTGGTAATGCAATGCGGAAAGGCCCACCACACTGTCCAGCTCGTAACCGCCATCGAGTCGGGCGAAGCTGCGCGAAGCATCCTGGCTCCAGCCCTCCAGCACGCGCTCCAGCAAGTCGGTGGAAAGGGAAATGCTGAAATCGCGCGACAGCCGCAGCAGTGTCTCTCGCGTGCCGCCCGCATGCGAAAGCGCGGCACGGACCACGCCATCGAGCTTGCGCAGGTCGACCCACAGCACATCACCCTCATCCGGATTGGGCGCGCGCGCGGCATAGCTTGGCGGGGCGTCGTGATCGATCAGCGCCAGCGCCCCGGCAGCGGCGAAACGCTGCGGTGTCAATTCGATCAAGCTGGCGGCATCACGGGTCAATGACCACAGATCGACCAATTCGCGCTGGCTGAACCGGTAAGGATTGGCGAGCGACAACAACGCGGCCTGATTCTGCAACAACGCCACGCTGAGACTGCGGCGCTCGGCGGCATCCTCGACGGGCTTGGCATCCAGACCCTGCGCCGAGGCGAACGCGGCCAAGGCATAGAGCTGCGCCCACGTGCCAGGCTCGGGCGAGCGATACAGGAAATGACTGGTCGCCAGCCAGCGCACGTGGTGGTAAGTGGCCCGCACCAGCGCCAGAGCCACCTGCGCACCCCGCAGGAACGGCGTCTTGCCCGATGGCGCACAGGCTTCGGCCACGGCCATGCGATAGGCCAGCGCCAGTTCGCGTTGCAGCACCATGAGCTGATTGGCGATCTGGGCCTTGGTGCCGGTGAGCGGGAAAGTGCTGCCCTGAAGGCGACTGGTCAGCAATGTGACCGCCTCCAGCAGCATCGGACGCAGCACCTCCAGCGCGTCCAGCCGTGCAAAGCCTTCGAGCCGGCGCGTGCGGAAGTCATCGAGCGCATGACTCAACGCTTGCAGATAGGCCTGATGGTTGGCACGCGGCAGCGCCTCCACCCATGTCCGCAGCCGCTTGGGATCGCTGGGCAATGCATCGGGCGCGGGCGGACTGCGCTCGGGCAAGTGGCTGTTGAGAGTGCGGTAGGGATTGATCATGGCTCGATCCGGCAATGGTTCGATGTGGCCGCAGCTTCAATGATGAAGCCTGCGCCTGCAAGCCGCACAGTGTATCCGCGGCCCGGGCGGCATCTGGGGAAAGTGCGCAAAAATCAACCAACAAATCATTTGGAATCAGTTAAATGAAAAAACTTTCTCGATTCCATGTGAGAATTGTTGCTTCGCTCCTCCCGCATGTCCGCCGGTGAACGCCCCGCCATCCGAATCATCCCGCCACATCCTCGCGCCATCCCAGCTCAACACGCTCGCGCGTGAAATGCTGGAGGGTGCGTTCGGCACGGTGTGGATCGAAGGCGAACTGGGCGGCGTCTCGCGACCAGCCTCCGGCCACCTGTACTTCGCGCTCAAGGACGCCCGCGCCCAAGTGCGCTGCGCGCTATTCAAGCCGAAAAGCCAATGGCTCACCTTCCGCCCCGTCGATGGCATGCAAGTGCTGGCGCGCGGCCGGGTCACGCTGTACGAACCGCGCGGCGAATACCAGCTCATCATCGAC
>JAEXRB010000174.1 GCA_023438325.1 Pseudomonadota bacterium
CCGACGCAACCCTGCAGCCGCGGCACGCGTGCCGCAAGCTCGGCCTCGTAGGCATCGCAGGCCACGAACGCATCTTCGTAGAACACCAGCCCCAGCTCGTTCGCGGCAGGCTTGGCATCCAGATCGCGCAGCACCTTCACCGCAACACCGGCCTCGGACGCCAGATAGCGGATGAAGAACTCGCTCTCGTTGAACTGCGAGGCCGCCAGAGTCTTGCCCTTGAGCTGATTGACCGAGGTGATGCCTGCATCCACCACCACTTGATCGGCACCGCGTGAAAACGCGATCTGCGCCGGCACCACGACATCGAATTGCCGACCGAGCACAGCCAGCACATCGGCCGTCGTCACCGACGCGGCGACGCGTCCGTTGTTGAGCTTGGACCAGCCCTCCTCTTCGGCCAACGTCAGGCGCACCTGAAAGCCGTAGTTGCGCGCGAAGAAGGAGTCGGGATTGGGCGCCAACCCGCCATTGGCCACGACGAGACCGGCATAACCTGCGTACTCGCTGATGTCCACATCGATGATGTCGCCCTGCGGCTGGTACGGCGCGGCGGCATCCAGTTGCGGCAACGTGGTGAGCGGCTCGATGGGATCTGGGGCATCCGGCACATCGGCGCGTGCCTGCACGGCAGGCCGGGATTCGCCGTTTGGATCCGCTATTCGCGTATCGCGCAGCACCAGCCAGCCGCCGAGGGCGAGCAGGCCCAGAACCAGCAACAAGGTGATGACCACGCCGATGGCGCCGCCGCGCTGGCGGGAAACGGAAACTTGCAGGGAACGGATCGCGTTCATCGGGTCACTCCTTGGGACGCGCGTTGCGAAGAAGAGGCGCCACCGCGCAGTACGCGCGACGGCAGCGAAGCGTGGTCATCCAGATCCAGCGCGCCGATCAGGTCGCGCTGGCTGTCGAGCCAGCGATCGGCCTCGTTGAAAGCCGAAGTGAGCGCATCGAGCGAGCTGCCGATGCGCTTTTCATCGCCCGAGAGCAATGCCTGTTCGCGAATCAGCGATACCTGCTGATCAATACGCGCCAATTCGGCCTCGATGCGCTCAGCCCGCAGGCCGGCCTGCGCGTGTGCCGCCTGACGTGCGTCGATGACCTGCTTCTGCTGCTCCAGGCTGCGGCGCAATTCGGCATCCAGCGCAGGCTGCGCCAGCCGCACGTCGATGTCGTTTTCCTGCTGCTGCAAACGCTGGCTCTCTACACGCGCGGTGTTGATCACCTGCGCGATGGCCTGATCGGCGCTGAGCATGCGCAAATGCAACCAGACCAGTTGTTCGATGCTGTCGATGTGGGTGCGCATCATCGGATCGGCATCGAGCAGGTTCACGATGTCGCGAGCACGCAACTCAAGCGCCTGCTGGCGCTCGCGGCGCGTGCCGGCGAGCGCATCCCACAGGCGTCGATAGCGACGATCGGCCGGATCATCCTCGAGCACGCCGGCATCCAGCGTGGCGCGAAAACGGCGGTTGTTGGCCAGCCACGCCAGATAGGCGATTTCCAGCCCGGCACCGAGCACCCAGAAGCCGGGACTGACGAAGGCACCGAGCAGGCCCATCGCACCCAGGAAAAAGAAGTTGGGCGGAACCGGCATTCCGAATGGCCGCGCCACGAACGCCGCCCAGAGCCGGCGCGGCAGGCTCACGTTGCGACCTCGCCGTAATGACGCAGCGGCTCGGGCACAAACTGGATGTCGGTGGCTTCGCGGATCGCGATGCGCATTTGATACGTCATCACATCTTCCGGCACCGGTGCCTGATAGCCACGCAGGCAATCATCCAGTGCCGTCGGCACATCCACCGATTCCGTCCGCACCTTGCGGTAGATCTTCACCGCCAGGGCTTCTGCCGCACCCGGCGTGAGCAGCAGTGGCAGCGGCAAATCCGCCATTGCCTCGGCACCCGGCGCGATGCCGAAGCGCTTCATCAAGGCATTCAACAAGGCCGCGCTTTCAGCCACCGTGGCGGTGGGCAGCAAAGGCACTTTCACATCGACTCGGCCAGGCCGCTTCAGATCCACTTCGATCAGATCCGGACGCGAGGACGCCAGAATCCACATCAATCGGCCGCGATTTCCCGAATCGCTCATTTCCTGCGCGATCATCGAGTAAAGACGGCCCGACAAACCCGAATCGCTGCTGCCCGAGTCACGCCGCCCGAGGGTCTGATCGGCCTCGTCCACGAACACGATGCAGCGCCCGAGCGCGCGAATCAGGCGGAAGATCTTTTCCAGATTGCCTTCGGACGAACCCACCCAGCGATCACGGAAATTCTTGAGTTTCACCACCGGCACACCGGCCTCGCCTGCCAGACATTCGACAAGGAAGGTCTTGCCGGTGCCCACCGGGCCGCAGAACAGGTAGCCCATCGGCAAGGCGCGGGTTTCGCCCGCACGCCATAGCGCAATGTCTTGACGCAACCATGTCTTGAGGGCGCCGGGCGCGTGGTAATCGTCCAGGCTGCGGTGCGAATCGACGAACTCCACCAAGCCGCTGGCTTCGTCCTCCACCAGGGTTTTTTTCACCTGCACGTAATCGGCAGGTTGCAGCGGGCGTTTCTCATGCGCGCGCTGGCGCACGAGGCTCTGCAAGGCGCTGATGCTGACGCCCGCCAGCGCCTGTGCGGCGACGTCGTCGCCTTCGGCCGGATCGAATGCGGTGGCATGATCGAGGCGCAGTTGTGCCAGGGCGCGCGCCAGCAAGGGCACCTCCGGCAGCGGGATGCGCAAGCGCGACACGCGTGGATTGAACGCAACCTGCGGGTGCAGATCGTTCAAATTGTCGGCCAGGATCAGGGAGACGAACGGTAGATCCGCATACGGCGGTTCTCTGGCGAAATCCCGGATCAGGCTGGCCAGGCTGGCGATCTCGAAATCGCCCTGCCGCCCGCCGGGCAGCCATTGGTCCACGCCGCGCAGGATCAGCGCGACGTGCTCCTCCTCGCCTCGCCCGAGGGCGCGCAGATTGGCGCGATAACGCAGGT
>JAEXRB010000213.1 GCA_023438325.1 Pseudomonadota bacterium
TCGCGCTCGATCTTTTGATCGACGGAAAGGCCAGCCGTCCCGGCGTCTGCAACGCGCTGGAAACCCTGCTGGTGCATCGCGCCGTGGCCGATGCCTTCCTGCCGCGTGCGGTGCGGGCCTTGCGTGAGCGTGGCGTGGAACTGCGCGGTGATGCGGCTGCGCGCGAGCGTGTGCCCGATATGGCTGCGGCCCACGATGACGATTACGCCGCCGAGTTTCTCGATCTGATCCTGTCCATCCGCGTCGTGGATGATGTCGAGCAAGCCATCGCCCATATCCGCCGTTTCGGTTCGGATCACACCGAAGTCATCGCCACCCGAAATGATGCCGTCGCAAACCGTTTCATCGCCGCGATGCGCAGCGCCGTGGTGATGGTCAACGCCTCCTCGCGTTTTTCCGACGGTGGCGAATTGGGGCTGGGTGCGGAAATCGGAATTTCCACCACGCGCTTGCACGCCTACGGCCCGATGGGCGCCGAATCGCTCACCGTGGAGCGATTCGTGGTGCAAGGGGAAGGGCAGGTGCGGCATCCGCAAAGTCGCCTGCGCGGGGCTTGAATCCGCCCGATCCGGCCCAATACAGCCGGCACTTGATGAAACCCCCGAAGCGTCGGCTTGGCGCTTCCTCCTTGTTTGCTGCCGGGATGACATGATGAACAGCGATACCGAACATTCTGCTGCGCCGGAACAGCCGGCCTCCGATGCCCTTGATCTGGAAGCGCGCGTGGAAGAGCTGGAACAACAGCTCGGACAGGTGCGCGACGAGCAACTGCGCGAGCGCGCCGAGCTGGAAAACCAGCGCCGCCGCCTGATTCGCGATGTGGAGCAGGCGCGCAAGTTCGCCAACGAAAAATTGCTGGCCGAACTGTTGCCGGTGTTTGACAGCCTGGAGGCCGGGCTGGCTGCCGAAGGCGAAGTGGAGCGGTTGCGCGAAGGCATGGAGCTGACTTTGCGGCAACTGCGCCGTGTGGCCGAATCCAGTGGCCTTTCGATGCTCGACCCGGCTGGCGAGGCGTTCAATCCCGAATGGCATCAGGCCATGAGCATGGTGCCCGCGCCCGATCATGCGCCCGGCTCGGTGGTGCAGGTGTATCAGAAGGGTTATGTGCTCAACGAGCGCCTGCTGCGTCCGGCGCTGGTGGTGGTGGCTGCCGAGTGATGCCGTCGGGGCGCGTGAAGAAATCGTGAAAATCTCAGCACCCGACCCTTGAAGCGCCTTTCCAAACCCTTACATACATTTCAGTTCCGGTCGAAAGGCCGATAAAAATCTCTGGAGGAAATACATCATGGGCAAGATCATCGGTATCGACCTGGGTACCACCAATTCCTGCGTCGCCGTCATGGAAGGCGGCAAGGCGCGCGTGATCGAAAATGCCGAGGGCGACCGCACCACGCCGTCCATCGTGGCCTACACCAAGGAGGCCGAGGTGCTGGTAGGCGCAAGCGCCAAGCGCCAGGCCGTCACCAATCCTAAAAATACCTTCTATGCCGTCAAGCGCCTGATCGGTCGCAAGTTCACCGATGCCGAAGTGCAGAAGGACATCGCGCACGTGCCTTACGGCATCCTGGCGCATGACAACGGCGATGCCTGGGTTTCCACGGCCGACGGCAAGAAGATGGCACCGCAGCAGATTTCCGCCGAAGTGCTGACCAAGATGAAGAAAACCGCGGAAGCCTTCCTCGGCGAAACCGTCACCGAAGCAGTCATCACGGTGCCGGCGTACTTCAACGATTCGCAGCGCCAGGCCACCAAGGATGCGGGCCGCATCGCGGGTCTGGAAGTCAAGCGCATCATCAACGAGCCGACTGCCGCCGCATTGGCCTATGGCATGGACAAATCCGGCGCTGCCGATCGCAAGATCGCGGTATATGACCTGGGTGGCGGCACCTTCGACGTGTCCATCATCGAGATTGCCGAAATCGATGGCGAAAAGCAGTTTGAAGTGCTGGCGACCAACGGCGACACCTTCCTGGGTGGCGAGGACTTCGACAATCGCGTGATCGAGTATCTGGTGGAGGAGTTCAAGAAGGATGCAGGTCTCGACCTGCGCAAGG
This sequence comes from Pseudomonadota bacterium, assembly GCA_023438325.1. Lineage (GTDB taxonomy): Bacteria > Pseudomonadota > Gammaproteobacteria > Xanthomonadales > Xanthomonadaceae > Denitratimonas. Next base: position 2,055 of record JAEXRB010000213.1, read on the forward strand.
ATCCGCTTGCCCTGCAGCGCCTCAAGGATGCTGCCGAGCGCGCCAAGATCGAGCTGTCGTCCGCGCAGCAGACCGAAGTGAACCTGCCGTACATCACTGCCGATGCCAGCGGCCCGAAGCACCTGGCGATCAAGCTCACCCGCGCCAAGCTCGAAGCGCTGGTGGATGACTTGGTCAAGCGCACCATCGAGCCGTGCAAGACCGCGCTCAAGGATGCTGGCCTGCGGGTTTCCGATATCGCCGACGTGATTCTCGTGGGCGGCCAGACCCGCATGCCCAAGGTGCAGCAGGCTGTCACCGAGTTCTTCGGCAAGGAGCCGAAGAAGGACGTGAACCCGGACGAAGCCGTGGCATTGGGCGCGGCGGTGCAGGGCGGCGTGCTGGCGGGCGATGTGAAGGACGTGCTGCTGCTCGACGTGACCCCGCTGAGCCTGGGCATCGAAACCCAGGGCGGCGTGTTCACCAAGCTGATCGAGAAGAACACCACCATCCCGACCAAGGCTGCGCAGATCTTCTCCACCGCCGAGGACAACCAGACCGCCGTCACCGTGCACGTGTTGCAGGGCGAGCGTGAGCAGGCTCGCTTCAACAAGAGCCTGGCCAAGTTCGACCTTTCGGGCATCGAAGCGGCACCGCGCGGCATGCCGCAGGTGGAAGTGACCTTCGACATCGACGCCAACGGCATCCTGCATGTCTCGGCCAAGGACAAGAAGACCGGCAAGGAACAGAAGATCGAGATCAAGGCCGGCTCGGGCTTGTCCGAGGAAGAAATCCAGAAGATGGTGCGCGACGCCGAGCTCAATCGCGAAGAAGACCAGAAGTTCCACGCACTGGTGGATGCGCGCAACAAGGCCGATGCCGTGCTGCATGCCACTCGCAGTGCGCTCAAGGAACACGGCGACAAGGTGCCGGGCGATGTGATCGGCCGTGTGGAAGCGGCGGTGTCGGATCTGGAAGGCGTGGCCAAGGGCGATGACAAGGATCAGATCGAAGCCAAGACCCGCGTGCTGGAAGAAGCCGCACAATCGCTGCTGGCGGCCGCACAGGCCGGCGCGGGCGGGGCGCAGCCCGAGGCGCAGGCAAGCGGCAATGACGACGTGGTCGATGCCGAGTTCACCGAGGTCAAGGATGACAACAAGCCCTGATCCTGCCGGGCATTTGCATCCCGCCATGATCTGATCGAACGGGAGCGGAGCAGTCCGCTCCCGTTCTTTTCAAGCCGATACCGGAAGCGACCTTTGCAACGATGAGCAAGCGCGATTACTACGAAGTCCTCGGCGTGGCGAAAACCGCCAGCGATGACGATCTGAAAAAAGCCTATCGCCGTTGTGCGATGAAACATCATCCCGATCGCAACCCCGGCGATGCCCGGGCCGAAGCTGCGTTCAAGGAATGCAAGGAAGCCTATGAAGTGCTGTCGGATGCGGCCAAGCGGCGTGTGTATGACCAGCACGGTCATGCCGCATTCGAAGCCGGCATGGGCGGCGGCGGTCACGGTGGCGGGCCGGATTTCGGCGATATTTTCGGCGATATTTTCGGCGACATCTTCGGTGGTGGCCGTGGTCGCCAGCAGCAGGCACGGCGCGGTGCCGACCTGCGTTACGTGATCGAGCTGGATCTGGAGGAAGCCGTCTTCGGCATCGAGCGCACCATCGAAGTGCCGACACTGGCCTCTTGCGGTGCCTGCAAGGGTTCCGGCTCCAAGGACGGCAAGACCGATACCTGTTCCACTTGCCGCGGTCATGGCCGGGTGCGGATGCAGCAGGGCATCTTCTCGGTGCAGCAGGCGTGCCCGGCGTGTGGTGGCAGTGGCCGTGAAGTGGTCAACCCCTGTGACGATTGCGACGGGCAAGGACGAATCGAAAAGGAAAAGACGCTGCAGGTGAAGATTCCTGCCGGCGTGGATACCGGCGATCGCATTCGCCTGGCAGGCGAGGGCGAGGCGGGCCCGGCGGGTACCCAGCCGGGTGATCTTTATGTGGAAGTGAGGGTGCGCGAGCACAACATCTTCCAGCGCGATGGCGATGATCTCTACTGTGAGTTGCCGATCCGCCTCTCGCAGGCAGCGCTCGGTGCGGAGATCGACGTGCCCACGCTCGATGGTTCGGTGCAGGTGAAGATTCCCGCCGAAACCCAGACCGGCAAACTGTTCCGACTGCGCGGCAAGGGCGTCAAATCGGTCCGCAGTCATGCGCCAGGCGATCTGATGTGTCGAGTCGTGGTGGAAACGCCGGTCAATCTCACGCGGCGACAGCGTGAGTTGCTGGAGGAGTTCGAAAACACCTTCGAGGGCGATGGCGCGCGTGCCCACTCACCGCGTTCGAGCACGTTCCTCGATGGGGTCAAGGCGTTCTGGACGAAAATGACATCCTGAGCCGTGCGGGTGTGAGGCGTTGACGCGCCTCCATCTTGCGCAGACGCCGTGTGCCGGAGTGTCATCCCGGCTCATGGAGGAATCCCTTCGTGCCGACAGGCACCGCGAGGGTGCCGCATCAGCCTTGCAGGAAACCACGCCATGTCCATCCGCTTGATGATCCACGGTGCTTCCGGTCGCATGGGCCACGCGTTGCTGCGGCTATGCGCTGAATATCCCCCGTTGCAACTGGTCGCCGCGGTGGCCGGACGCCACGCCCCGAGCATCGAGGGCGTGCCTGGTTTCACCGCCGCGCAACTGGATCAGGTTCCGTCGTTCGATGTGTGCATCGACTTCAGCTTGCCGGAAGCCTTCGATCCGATGCTTGCTTGCTGCGTCGAGCGCGGCACCGCGCTGGTCAGCGGTACCACCGGTCTGAGCGAATCGCAGGTGGCGCGCCTGGATGCGGCTGCGGCGCATGTCCCGGTGCTGTGGGCAGCCAACTTCAGCCTCGGTGTGGCGATACTTTCCGATCTGGTGCGCCGCGCCGCACAGGCCTTGCCGCAGTGGCAGCGCGATATCGTCGAAACCCACCACATCCACAAGCAGGACGCGCCCTCCGGTACGGCACTGGCGCTGGGCCGGGCGGTGGTCGAAGGCGGCGGCCCGGAGCCGCATTACGCCAGCCTGCGCGCTGGCGACATCGTCGGCGAGCATCTGGTGCAGTTCACCGGCATGGGCGAGCGCATCGAATTGACCCATCGCGCCACCAACCGCGACATCTTCGCGCGCGGCGCGCTGCATTGCGCAGCCGAACTGGCAGGAAGGCCGGCGGCACGTTATTCGGTGATGGATTTGTTGGTGGCGAAATAGCGCCTGTTGCCTTCCGGGTGTTGTTGCCGTCGTTCCGTGCATCGGATCGAGTTTCGGGATGCCCTTCCGTTGTGAAGGTGTGGACGCAATGGCCGGCGCTTGTTTTGGTGGAACCGGCTTGAGGTGGTTGCTCTGCCGCATGCGCTACGGCAAGGATGCGATGTGAGTCCTGGCTGACAGGTTTTGGCCGGCCATCTTTGGTCTCGGGCCGGCAACCGGTAAACTCGGCGTTTTCTCGCGCTGCGGCGGGCCATGGGTCTGTCGTGGCGTTTTGTTTATCGACAGGATCGAACATGTCCGCTCAACCGATTCCCGCCCGCCAGCGCGGCCTCAACCGCGCCGAGATCTGCGACCGCAACTTCGTCGAGTTTGTCGAGCAATGGAGCGGTTCGCCGCAGCCTGCGCCTGCGCCGCATGAGGCGGTGCTGCCGGGCAGCGCTTGCAGTGCCGCCGATTTCCTCGATTTGTTCGAGTCGCAGCTGGTGTCGCGTCATCTGGACTTGATGGCGCGGGTGCTGCGGGTGAAGAACAAGGTGTTCTACACCATCGGTTCCAGTGGTCACGAAGGCAACGCCATGGTGGCGCGCGCCACGCGGCATACCGATCCGGCCTTCCTGCACTACCGCTCCGGCGGCTTCATGGCCGAGCGTTTCCGCAAATTGCCGGGCATGGATCCGGTGATGGATTCGGCCCTGAGTTTTGCCGCCAGTGCGGAAGATCCGGCGTCCGGTGGCCGGCACAAGGTCTGGGGCAGCAAGCCGTTGTGGGTGTTGCCGCAAACCTCGACCATCGCCTCGCACCTGCCCAAGGCGCTCGGCACCGCCGTGGCGATCGAACAGGCGCGCCGCATGGGCCATGCGCTGCCGATTCCGAGCGATTCGATTGCGATCTGCTCCTTCGGCGATGCCAGTTCCAATCACGCCACCGCGCAGACCGCGTTCAATGCCGCGGCATGGACGGCGTATCAGAAACTGCCGGCGCCGGTGCTGTTCGTGTGCGAGGACAATGGCATCGGCATCTCGGTGAAGACGCCGGCAGGCTGGGTGGCACGCAACTTCTCCCAGCGCCCGGATCTGGATTATTTCTACGCCGATGGTCTGGATCTGGCCGGCGGTTACGCCGATGTGCAGCGTGCGGTGGAACATTGCCGCCGCACCCGTCGGCCAACCTTCCTGCACCTGCGCACCACCCGCATCATGGGTCACGCCGGCACCGATTTCGAAATCGAATGGCGCAGCATCGAAGAGCTGGTGGCGGTTGAAGCGACCGATCCATTGCTGCGTTCGGCGGCGATTGCGCTGGCATCGGGCCTGTTCACGAAGGAGTCGCTGCTGGCGGCCTATGAGGCGATGCGAGAGCGTTGCTTCGCGGCGGCCGATGAAGCGGATCGTTCTCCGAAAATCGAAACGCTCGAACATGTCATGGCGCCGCTCGCGCCGTATACGCCCGCGGCCGTGAAAGCCGAGGCCGAGCGGGCCGATTACGCCGATGCCCGCATCAAGGCGTTCGGCAGCGACGCGGCCTTGCCGGAACATCAGGCACCGCGCCATCTGGCGATCCAGATCAATCAGGCCCTGCATGACCTGATGGCCAAATATCCGGAAACCTTGTTGTTCGGTGAGGACGTGGCGCAGAAGGGCGGCGTCTACACTGTCACCAAGGGGCTGCACAAAACTTTCAAGGGCGCGCGCGTGTTCAACACGCTGCTGGACGAAACCATGATCCTCGGGCTGGCGCAGGGTTACGCCAACATGGGCATGTTGCCGCTGCCGGAAATCCAGTATCTGGCGTACTTCCACAACGCCTGCGACCAGATTCGCGGCGAAGCGGCATCGTTGCAGTTTTTCTCCGACAACCAATATCGCAATCCGATGCTGGTTCGCATCGCCGGGCTCGGGTATCAACGCGGCTTCGGCGGGCATTTCCACAACGACAACTCCATCACCGCGCTGCGCGACATTCCCGGCCTGGTGGTCGGTTGCCCGAGTCGTGGCGACGATGCGGCGACCATGCTCCGCACGCTGGCGGCGCTGGCCAAGGTCGACGGTCGCGTGGCGGTGTTCCTCGAACCCATCGCGCTCTACATGACCAAGGATTTGCACGAAGCCGGCGATGGCGGCTGGTTGTTCCCGTATCCGGCGCCGGGCGAGGCCATGGCGCTGGGTGAAGGCCGGGTCTACAACGAGGATGCCGACGATCTGGTGGTATTCACCTACGGCAACGGCGTGCCGATGGCCTTGCGCGCAGCACGTACCATCGAGGCGGAATTGGGCTGGAAAGTGCGCATCGCCGATCTGCGCTGGCTGGTGCCGCTGAACGAGGTCTTCATTGCGGCGCAGGCGAAAAATGCCAGGCGCATCATCGTGTTGGATGAAGGTCGCCGGAGTGCCGGCGTGGGCGAGGGCATCATCACCGCGCTCGGCGAAGCCGGGATGGGCGCTACACCGCTGCGCCGCGTGGTCGGTGCCGATACCTACACCCCGCTGGCAGGTGCGGCTTTCCTGGTGCTGCCGGGCGATGCGGATGTGGTGGCGGCGGCGCGCGAACTGGCGAACGAGGTCGCGTGAGGCCTGTGGAGCCGTTCATTCGATTGGCCTATGATCCTGCGTCATGACGCAAACCCGCCCTCTCGCCATTGTCTTTGCCGATGTCAGCGGCAGCACGCGGCTGTTCGAGCAGCGCGGAGATGTCGAGGCGCGGCGCATCATTTCGGCGGTGATCGCAGCACTTTCCCAGATCGTGCGCAGCAATGGCGGGACGGTCATCAAGACCATCGGCGATGAGGTGATGTGCACCTTCCCGGCTGCCATCGACGGCATCAATGCCGCCTGCCAGATGCAGCGTCGCATCACGCAGGATCCTGTCTTCGCGTGCGATGCGCTCGGCATTCGCATCGGCCTGCATCACGGCGAGGCGTTACTGGAAGATGGCGATGTCTACGGTGATGCGGTGAACACCGCTGCGCGCATGGCGTCGCTGGCCAAGCGCGACCAGATCGTCACCACGGCCAGCACGTTCCGGGGCGCGACCAGCGTAGGCGGCATCCGCTCACGTAGCCTCGGGCGCGCGCGGGTGAGTGGCAAGCTGTTGCCGATCGAGATCGTCGATGTGATTTGGCAGGAGGACATCTCCAACATTACCTTGGTGCAGCGTGCGATCCGGCTCGAGGAAGGCAGCGACCGCTCGCAGACGCTCACCTTGCGGTTCCGCGGTCAGGTGATCGAGCTTTCACCCACCTCGCCGCCGTTCGCGATGGGGCGCGATGCCACCAATGCCTTGGTGGTGGATGCCGAATGGGTCAGCCGCATTCACGCATCCATCGAATACAAGAACGGCCATTACGTGCTCGCGGATCGCAGCACCAACGCCACCTACGTGCAGTTCGCCGACGACGAAGAGCTCCGCGTGCACCGCGATGAAGTCCATTTGCGCAAGGCCGGCGCGGTTTGCCTGGGCCAGTCGATTGCGGCAGGTTCGGCGGACATCCTCTATTTCCAGTGCGGCTAGGCCGCCTCCGCATCTTCCAGGGTTGCATGTCGATGAGC
>JAEXRB010000290.1 GCA_023438325.1 Pseudomonadota bacterium
GTTGCAGGCGATCGAAAGTTTCGCCCTCGGCCAGGCCGATTTCCTTGAGGTTGCGGGTCAACTCCTCGCTCTTGATGTCCTTGTTGCCGATCAGCGTGATCTTGTTGATCGCCGGACGCTCGGTCACCGTGACGACGAGAATGTCGCCCTGCCGGTCGACCTTGATGTCGTTGAAGAAGCCGGTGCGGAACAGGGCTCGGATGGCGCGCGCAGCGGCCGCCTGATCGACCTGATCCCCCCGTTCCAGCGGCATGTAGGTGAACACCGTGCCCGCGGAAATGCGTTGCAGGCCATCGACGCGAATGTCGGCAATGGTGAACGGCTCGAAGCTCTGCGCATGCAGGGACGGGGCCTGTGCCAGCGCGGCGAGCAGGGAGACGGCGGCAATACGCTTCATCGTGACATCCGGAAATGGAGCGACGCTGTGCGCCGCGGAGTAAGGGGAAAGAGGAAAAACGTCGCACGCACATGCACCTCGCGGGTGCGCAGTGCGTCAGCCCGGTGGGCGCAAGTCATACAGCGTGGCCTTGGATCAATGGTCATCACCGGCGGAAGGTAAGCTCAGAAGGGTCAGGACGACATCAGGCGCAGGATGTCGTTGTAGAACGCCAGGCCCATGAGCCCCACCAGAAGGGCCAAGCCCACGAACTGGCCCGCGATCATCGTGCGCTCGCTGACCGGGCTGCCTTTGACCATCTCGATAAGGTAATACAGGAGGTGACCGCCGTCCAAGATCGGGATCGGCAACAGATTCATGATGCACAAGCTCAGGCTCAACAGCGCCAGGAAGGACAGGAACCAGGCCAGCCCCATCTGGGCCGATGCGTTGGCGTACTGGGCAATGGATATCGGCCCGTTGATGTTCTCCAGCGACATCGCGCCACGCACCATGCGCCAGATCATTCCTACCGTGGCGGTGGTCATGCGCCAGGTTTCCTCGAACGCAGCTCCCACTGCATCCCCCGGTCCGTAGCGCAGCAGTGCATCGTGCGTGGCAGCCTTCGGACTGGGGGCGATGCCCAGCAGCCAGCGCCCCGGCGCCTGCGAATCATCCCGTACCGGCTGCACCTGGAATGGCTGGCGAACGCCATCGCGCTCCACCACCAGCGCCAATGGCGCATCCGCCGATGCCTGCGCTTGCACCGCGCTGCCGACATCATTCCAACTGTGCAAGCTGCGATCGCCTATGGACAACAATCGGTCACCGACTTGCAACCCGGCACGTTGCGCGGCACTGCCCTCGGCAAAGCTGCCCACCACCGGCTCAAGCAGGAACTGGCGCGGCACGATGCCGATGTCGCGCAATGCGGTGGCTGGCGCGGGCGCGGCATCGAACGTGGACAGATCCAGGCGCAACGAGGCGCTGTCGCCAGTGCCGCGCAGTACTTCGACCTCCACCGGCCGGCGATCCACTGCGGCCGTGGCCAGTGCGATCTGTGCGTGCGTCCATGTGTCCATGCGCTGGTCGTCGATGGAGACGATGCGATCGTCCATGCGCAGGCCGGCCTGGGCGGCGATGCCTTGGGTCTGGCCCACCAGCGGCAGGTAATCGGCCTTGCCGACCACGAACATCGCCCACAACAGGGCCACGCACAGGATCAGGTTGAAGATCGGCCCGGCCGCGACGATGGCAAAGCGCTGATACACGCTCTTGCGGTTGAAGGCCTGCGGCAAAAGCGCCGCCGGCACGTCGAACTCGCGCTCGTCGAGCATCTTCACGTAGCCGCCCAGCGGAATCCATCCGACCACGTATTCGGTGCCGTCGCGCCCGACGCGTCGATAGAGCGGCCGACCAAAGCCGACCGAGAATCGCAGCACCTTCACGCCGCAGCGGCGCGCGACCCAGTAATGACCGAATTCGTGGAAGGTGACGAGAATGCCAAGACTGACGAGCAGCCACCAAATCCAACCTGCGTACTGAAACATCCGTGTCACGCCTCGCTTTGCGTCAGTTCACCCGCCACCCGTCGCGCGCGCGCATCCAGGTCCAGCAGGGACGGAAGATCATCGGCACAACCATCGTGCAGTTGCGTCAATGTCGATTCCAGCACCGCGGGAATGCCAAGGAAACGCAAGCGGCCCTGAAGAAAGGCTGAAACCGCCACTTCGTTGGCCGCATTCAGCACCGTTGTGGCAGCCGGGCCGTCGCACAGCGCCTGACGCGCCAAGCGCAGGCAGGGAAAGGCGCGCTCGTCCGGCGGCTGGAACTCCAACCGACCAATGGTCGCCAGATCGAGCGGCGGCACACCCGCCTCGATGCGCTCCGGCCAGGCCAGCCCGTAAGCCAGTGCGGTGCGCATATCCGGATTGCCAAGCTGAGCCAGAGTGGAACCATCCACATAATCCACCAGTGAATGCACGATGCTTTGCGGGTGCACCACCACGCCGATGGCCTCGGGCGCGGCATCGAACAGCCAGCGTGCCTCGATCACTTCCAGCCCCTTGTTCATCAAGGTGGCCGAGTCGACGGAAATCTTGCGCCCCATGCGCCAGTTCGGATGCGCGCAAGCCTGTTCCGGCGTGACGTGCTCCAGCCGCTCGCGGCTCCAGCCTCGAAATGGCCCGCCCGACGCCGTCAGCACGATACGCCGCACGCCCGGGCGCGCCGCCGCGCCGATGGAAGGTGGCGGCAGGCATTGGTAGATCGCGTTGTGCTCGCTGTCCACCGGCAACAATTCCGCGCCCGACCGGGCCACCTCACGCATCAGCAGCGCGCCAGCCACCACGATGGATTCCTTGTTCGCCAGCAGGATGCGCTTGCCCGCACGGGCAGCGGCCAGCGTGGAACTCAACCCCGCCGCGCCGACGATCGCTGCCACCACGGTATCGCAGGCATCCGAACCGGCCACATCGGCCAGCACCTGCGCGCCGGCCATCGCGCGCGTCGCAAGCCCGGCCCGCGCCAGCCCATCGCGCAATCTGATGTAGTGCGCTTCGTTGGCGATGAGGGCGATGTCCGGCTGGAAACGCACGCACAACGCCAGCAGCCCATCCACATCTTCATGGGCAGTCAGCACACTGGCACGAAACCGCGCCGGATGCCGCGCGATCACATCCAGCGCGCTGGTGCCGATCGAACCGGTAGCGCCGAGGACGGCAACCTGCCTCACAACCCGAACCACGCCTTGAAGATCGCAAACACCGGCAGTGCCGCGAGGATGCTGTCGATCCGATCCAGCAAACCACCGTGACCGGGCAGCAGCGTGCCCGAATCCTTGGCCCCGGCCTGACGCTTGATCAGGCTCTCGAACAGATCGCCCAGTACCGAGGCCAGCCCGGCGACCAGACTGATGGCTACCAGTACCGGCAACTGTTGCAGCGTCACGCCCAGCACCGGCGCCATCACCATCGCCAGCACCACCACGCCGAACAAGCCGCCCCAGAAACCAGCCCAGGTCTTGCCCGGGCTGATCGACGGCGCCAGTTTTGCCCCGCCGAAGCGCCGGCCTGCGAAATACGCGAAAGTATCGGCCGCCCACACCAGCATCAGCCCGTAAAGCGCCCAGCTCGCACTTTCATCATGCAGA
>JAEXRB010000305.1 GCA_023438325.1 Pseudomonadota bacterium
GTATCATCCCGTGAGACAGCGCCGTGACATGCTGCCGCGACACGCACACTCAGGGCGCGGCAACGCGCCCTGCTCATATGGGGAACCCGAATGCCTTGGCTGGAATGGCACAAACGCGATGACGACCTGAAGGCGACGGCGAAGACGCCGTATCGCCTGCTCCAACCGATCCAGTCCCTGTCCCACGGCGATGAAGACACGCCAAACATGCTGATCCAGGGCGACAACCTGGAAGCGTTGAAGGCGCTACTGCCGTACTACGCCGGGCAGGTGAAATGCATTTTTATCGACCCGCCGTACAACACGAAAAGCGCGTTCGAGCATTACGACGACAACCTGGAACATGCGCAGTGGTTGTCCATGATGTATCCGCGCATGGTGCTGTTGCGCGAACTTCTCGCCGAGGACGGATCCATTTGGATCACGTTGGACGACAACGAGGCGCACTATTTCAAGGTGATGTGCGACGAAATATTTGGGCGCAAAAGCTTTATTTCGTCCATCGTTTGGGAAAACTTCTACGGCCGCAGCAATGCCGCTGCTATCTCTCCCGCGCACAACCATATCTTTGTTTACTCTCTGCTGGGACAGGAGAAGTGGAAGAAGGTTCGCGGGTTATTGCCACGCAGTGAAAAAAGCGCGAGCCAATATAAGAACCCTGATAACGATCCGCGTGGCCCTTGGCGGCTGGGTCCGATATTCGCGGCCGAAGAGCGGCACGAGGGGCTAATGTATGAAATCACTACGCCATCAGGCCGAAAAGTAAAGCCGCCGCCGGGCAGTCATTGGAGGATGACAGAACCTGACTTTTGGAGTCTGGTGAAAGATGGGCGCATTTCCTTCGGCGAGAACGGCAGCAACATTCCTGCGCCAAAGCTATTCTTGAATGAAGTTCAAGCTGGACTGGTTCCTAGAAGCTGGTGGCCGCATACAGAGGCGGGGCATACGCAGGACGCCAAGAGAGAAATCATGGCGTTGTTCCCCGGCGATCTCCCTTTCGATACACCAAAGCCGGAACGGCTTGTTAGCCTGGCACTAGACGTGGCGACTAAACCCGGCGACCTCGTTCTCGATAGCTTCCTAGGCTCTGGCACAACCGCAGCCGTCGCACACAAGATGGGTCGCCGCTGGATCGGTATCGAAATGGGCGACCACGCGCGCACGCATTGCCAGCTGCGCCTCGTGAAAGTCGTTGAAGGTGAACAGGGCGGCATTTCCAAAACCGTTGGCTGGCATGGCGGTGGCGGATTCCGCTTCTACCAACTCGGCCCGAAAGTGTTCGACGACCAGGGCCGGATCAACCCCGACATCAAGTTCGAGCACCTGGCCGCGCATATCTGGTTCGCCGAGACCGGCACGGCGCGTAGCACGCGCGCCATGAAGTCGCCACTGCTGGGCGTCCATAACGGCACCGCGTACTACCTGCTCTACAACGGAATCCTGGGTGACAAGACGCTCTCGGGCGGCAACATGCTGACCATGAAGGTGCTGGCGGGCCTGCCGAAGCACGACGGCCCGATGGTGATCTACGGCGAAGGCACGAACATGACCAACGACCGCCTGCGGTCGCTGGGGATCAAGTTCAAGAAGACCACCAACGATATCCGCGCGAGGTGATGGCATGGACTTGAAGGACTACCAGGAAAAATCCCTCGCCCGGCTGGCTGACTTCCTGCGCGCTGCGCGCACGGATGGCATTGCCGAGGCATTCGCCGCGCACGCACACCCGGACGCCAAGACCATGCTGGTGCCCGAGTACCGCAACCTGCGCGACAAGGACGGCCAGGAACTGCCCAGCCTGCGCGGCGTGCCTTATGTGGCGATCCGTATCCCCACCGGCGGCGGCAAGACCCTGATGGGCGCGCATTTCATCCGCTGCGCGGCGGACAACTGGCTGGAACGCGACCGTCCGCTGGTGGTGTGGCTGGTGCCCAGCCGCACGATCAAGCAGCAGACCTTGGACGCCTTCAAGAACCGCCGCCATCCCTACCGATTGGAGCTGGACGCCGCGTTCGGTGGCCAGGTTTCGGTATTCGACAGCGACGACATCGAGCAGCTGACGCCGCAGGAACTGGCGACGCGCACTTGCATCGTCGTCGCGACGCTGGCGGCGGCGCGGGTGCAGAACATCGATATCCGCGATTTCTCCGCGCACAAGGAGGCGCTGGAACCGCATTTCATCGCCTTGCCGAAAGACGCCCCGCTGCCGGACCTGGAACAGACGGAAGACGGCAAAGGGCCGCGCTTCTCGTTTGCCAACCTGCTGCGCCTCCACCGCCCGCTGGTGATTACCGACGAGGCGCACAACGCGACCAGCGACCTGTCCGGCGTCGTGTACGAACGCCTGGCACCGAGTGCCATCATCGAACTGACCGCCACGCCGGACATGGCCACCAGCAACGTGCTGGTGCGTGTCTCGGCCTCGCAGTTGTTCGCCGAGGAAATGATCAAGTTGCCGGTGCTGCTGGAAGAGCACCTGGACGGCTGGGACGTGGCCCTGCGCCATGCGCTGCTGCGGCGACAAGAACTGGAAGAATTGGCGAAGAAGGAAGCCGACTACATTCGCCCGATCCTGCTGATCCAGGCCGAGCACAAGGGCGGCGAGGCCACGGTCGAAACGATCTACGATCACCTGACCGGCGAGCACGGCGAACGGATCGACAAGGACTGGGTGAAGATTGCCACGGGCGACCAGCGCGAACTGGACGGGATCGACCTGTTCGCGGAAGACTGCCCCGTGCGCGTCATCATCACGATGGAGGCGTTGAAGGAAGGCTGGGACTGCTCGTTCGCCTATGTGCTGTGCTCCGTATCCGGCACCAAATCCGCAACCGCCATCGAGCAGTTGCTGGGCCGTGTGCTACGCATGCCTTACGCACGCACACGTACCCAGGCAGCGCTGAACAAGGCTTACGCGCATGTCGTCTCGCCTTACTTCGGCGCGAAGGCCGTGGAGTTCACCGACCATCTGGAAGGCATGGGCTTTTCGCGGCTGGAAGCGGCGCAGAGCCTGCCCACGCAGACGCCGCTATTCGATGGTGAAGGCGAACATCCTGCCCTGAAAGTCGAGACGCTCCGATTCACGGCAACGAAGAAGCCAGACCTGGCGAACGTGCCGGCTGGCGACCTGCCCAACATCACGATCAAGCCTGCCGAGGAAGCAGGCAAGTTCGAGGTGGAAGTCAAGGGCGCGATCCAGCCGGAGAGCGTCGAGGCCATCACCAAAGTGTTCACCGGCAAAGCCAAGGAGCAGGTGCGTACCTCACTGGAACAGCACAACACGCGCGCCAAGTTGCGCGAGACGCCTGCGCAGAAGGGCGTGAAGTTCGAAGTGCCGCAGTTGTCGATCCAATTCGGCGACCGCGTGGTGCCGGTCGAGAACGACCTGCTGGTGGAAGACGGATTCTGGAATCCAGCGGATGCGGCGGGCACGCTGGACACGCTGACCTTCGACACGCGCACGCAGACCTGGGAAATCGACATCGGCGAGAAGGCCGTGAAGATGAACATGATCCAGGAGCCGCAGGCCGAGTACCTGTCCGGCCTGACCGGTGACTGGGAAGAAGCCGACCTTCTGGTCTGGCTGGAAGGCAAGATCGTCCAGAACGATGTACGCCACGAAACGATGATCGAATGGATCGCGCAGGCCATCGCACCGTTGAAGCACAAGGGCTACAGCCTGGGGCAACTGGTGCGCGGGCGTTTCATCATTGCGCGGCGCTTGCTGACCTTGCTGGACGAGGCTCGTGCCCAGCGCGGCAATCAAGCTCACCAGCGGCTGTTCACGTTGGACGAGGTGGTCGTCGATCCATCGGTGGTTTTCCGCTTTTCCGACTTGGCTTATCCCATGCGTTCGCCATGCCCGGCTCCGATGGAGTGGCCGAAGCATTACTACGCGGTGCCTGGTGACCTGCCATATCGTCGCAAGGACGGGACATTGGCAGAGGAATACCGCTGCGCGCTGGCCATCGAACGCAACCCCGATGTGGAGATATGGGTGCGCAATCTGCCGCACTCCACGCAATTCCGCTTCCCGACCGCGACCGGCTCCACCTATCCAGACTTCATCGCAAAATTGAAGGACGGACGCATTTTCGTGATCGAGTACAAGGGCGACTTCGGGTTTCACCACCCAAAGAATGTCGCCAAGCGCGCCGTGGGCGAACTGTGGGCGCGCAAGAATCTGAACGGCCTCTACCTGATGCCTCGCGACAAGGATGAAGCAGGCCGCGACATTGACCAGCAATTGGCAGATGCCATCGCTACCTGAATAGAATCGGCTTAGCGCTGCAACTTGAGCAGATCTGCCAACGCGAATCGGTCATGCGGGCGAGAAAAGCAGTCGACCCGATTGTCCGAGGCACTGAAGCAGATCGAAGCAAGCGCCATTGCCCCAAGTAACAGCATTTTTTCCCATTGCCTCATGACATCACGGACAGGTGCGCGATCAAAAACCATCACACTGCGTCACCCAGCGCTGTGCCAGCGCCAGCTGCCAAGGCGAGGCATTGCCCATGCTTTGCAGAGCGTCCCGCGCTGCGCTGGCGGCAAGGGTTTCCGTTTCCGAAGCGCGGCAATGGCAGCGTGCCAGCGCCACGGCTTCCAGTTTCAGTTGTGCTTTGATCTGGTGCGCGCTGCTGCGATGGGCACGCGCGGCATCGAGATGGGCGCAAGCACCGTCGATATCGCCACGTTCGAGCAAGACCATGCCACGCAAGCCTTCGATATCGCTGAAATAGCCATGCTCGGGTGGCAATGACTGCCGTGCATTGGCTTCGGCGGCAGCAAGTCCCTCCAAAGCATCGTCGAGATGGCCAGCGGCGAGTGCGGTTTCAGCGCCGCCGATGAGGATGGACACCAGCTCCCGGTGGCCGGGGCCGTAGTATCGGCTCGCGCGTTCGAGCAGGTCAGCAAAGCGTTGCCGCGATTCGGGCAAGCGATCGAGTTGGCGTTCGGCCACAGCGAGGTTGCGTGCGATGAAGATTTCTTCGTCCTCGTTGCGCGGCACGAGTTTTTCCGCTTCGCTTTGTGCCGTCAGCAGCAGTGCATGAGAACGCAGCGCATCGCCTGCCACGCTCGCCATGCCGCCGGCATTGACCAAGGCACGTACATATTCGGGACGCGATTCGGGCAACCGTGCGGCAGCGGCAGCGAGGCCACGATCCTTGTAGGCCCAGGCGCGCTCGGCATCGCCTTCGAGAAACCAGGTGAAGCCGACGTTGTCGAGCAAGCGGGGATAGAGCGCATTGTCGATATCGCTTGTCGCTTCGAGCGTTTCCAGCGCCTCGCGGGTCTGCCGGATGAAGGCGTCGTTGCGGTTGAGGGCGTAATTGGCACCGGCCGCCACGCGCAGGGCATCGGCCAGGGCGAAAGCGTCGCCGCCATCACGCAACAGATCCACGGCGGTTTCGCTCAGTTCCAACGCTTCTTCCTCCAGCGAAAGGTCGTGATGCACGCGCGCCAACGCCTACAGCAGCGCCGCTCGCGAAGCAGGCGGCTGTTCTGCAGCCGAATCGGCAAGCAGACGCTGGCGCGCTCCGGCCAGCAGTTCGCGTGCACTGACATCGCCGTTGCGTGCCGCATTGGGAGTGGCGGCCTGAAACATCGTCACGAAGTGATCGGCCACGGCTTGTGCCTTGTCGCGCTCCAGCGCGGTGGCCTGCAACTGCTGCTCCATCCGCACAAGATGCAAGCCGCCCAACAGGAGCAAGGTCGATGCGGCAACCAACCAGGGCCAGCGCCGCCGTAGCCAGCGTTGGGCGCGATAGCCACGCTGGTGGCGCAAAGCCTGCACCGCTTCACCGCGCGCAAGTCGATCCAGTTCATCCAGCAAGGCTTCGGCAGAGGGGTAACGCTGCTCGGGGCGCTTTCGCAAAAGGCGCGCGACAACGGCAGCAAGATCGCGCGGGAGACGCTCGCCGCGCATGTCGCGCGGCGGCAGCGGTGCCGGCTCTTCATGCGCGATGGCATGGATCAAAGCCGCCGGATCGCGCGTTTCCGGGTAAGGCGAGCGCCCGGCCAAAAGCTCGTGAAGCAGCACGCCGACGGCGTACAAATCCGCGCCGACGCCAAGCGGTGCGCCGCGCACCTGCTCGGGTGCGGCATAACGCAGCGTCATCAGGGACTGTCCGGCGGCGGTGATTTCATCGCCGCCATCGAGCATCTTGGCGATGCCGAAATCCAGCAGGCGCACGCGCCCTTCGCCATCGACCAGGACGTTGGCCGGCTTCAGGTCGCGATGCACGATCAACTGGCGATGTGCATGCGCGAGTGCGGAAACCATCTCGCGTACCAGGCGCAATCGGGCGCTCACATCGAGCGCGTGACGGCGGCAATATTTGTTGATCGGTTCGCCTTTCACCAGCGCCGTGACCAGGAACGGGCGGCCATCGGCATCAGTGCCGGCATCCAGCAGCGGCACGATGTTGGGATGATCCAGGCGCGAGAGAATGCGGCGTTCGGCCTCGAAGCGGCGCAATGCGTCCGCATCGGCCAGATCGGCACGTACCTGCTTGATCGCCAGTTGTTGCCGGTCTGCCGCATCGGCACGCGTGGCGCGCCAGACCCGGCCCATGCCGCCCTGCCCCAGTTCGCCGTGGATGGCATAGCGCGCGATGCGCGGCGGCGCGGGTGCCTGCACAGGTTCGGCGGCAGGAAGATCGCTCAACGCCAACCGCCGTTCCATCACGATGGCCAACGCCACATCGCTGACGCGCAAGGTCGCCAGAGCCGCCGCGCGCTCGTCTTCTGCCAGATCCAGCAGGCGTTGCAGGGCATCTTTTTCCGCGCGATACGCGGCGCGGGCGGCGTCAGTGGTCATCGCCGAGCTGGTCGCGCAACCAGGCGCGGGCGTGCGCCCATTCGCGGTTCACGGCGGAAGCATGGATGCCCAGCGCCTGCGCGGTTTCATCGATGGTGAGGCCGGTGAACACGCGCAACTGCACCACTTCGGCCGCCTGTGGATCCAGCAATGCCAACTCCTCCAGCACGCGGTCAAACCCCAACAACGCCGCCGGCGCCACGGCAGGCATGTGCTGCACCGCATCCAACGAAAGTGCGCGCTCGCCCGCGCCGCGTTTGTCGGCGAGTCGGCTGCGGCTGCGATCCACCAGCACCTGACGCATCGCACGCGCCGCGATGCTGGCGAAATGTTCGCGATTGGAGGCACGCGGGGCGCGCTCGCCGAGAAACTTCATCAACGCATCGTTGAGCAACGCAGTCGGCTCGAAGGTGTCTTGCCCTGCCTGGCTGCGCAAGGTGCCGACGGCGATGCGCTTGAGCTGCGCGTACATGCGCTCGAACACGGCATCTCGTGCACCAGCATCGCCGTCGATCCAGTCTGCCAGCAGGCCGGTGATGTCTTGGTTTTCCATCACGCCAGCATAACGCTGCGGTGCGTGGAACTGTACGGATCATGGCAATGGATCACTCGAACCCGTGTGCGAACAAATCGCCAGCGTTTTGCACCCGCGCCAGCAACCCACGCCTGTTGTTCCAGTCACAGGTACGCGAATGCCAACCCGTGACCACCGGCCGGCCGCGCCAGTTGGTGGCGTGGATCGGGCGCTGCGGTGGCGGGGCATCGTTGTTGCAGATCTGCATCCCGCGCCGGGCGAACTGGGTACGGCCTGCGATGCCGAAGTGCGCATCCACCTGATCGCCCGCTGTGGTTGTGCCCAGTTGCACCAGCGCCAGATAGGTTGCCAATGGCGCACTGCCATCGGCCATGCGTGCCAGGGCTTCGACGATGAGGAGTCGCCCTTCGCCCGTCGGGATCACCGTGCCGGTGGAAAGCGACATCGTGGAAGGTGCGGTGGCTGGCGAACCGGCGATGGCAAAGGGTTCGGGCAGTGCCAGGCGGGAAACCTCGTTGCCGCGAATCACGATCAGGCACGGCAGGTAACGCAGGTTGTCGAACGTGCTGCGCGCGGCCAGCACCATCGTGCTGCCGTCGGCCAGGAGGCGCCCGCCGCCCGCATAAACCGAATCGCTGCCGCTGCCATAGACAGGCGCATCCACCACCATGCCGGTCGTGCCATCCAGTCGCACCCGAAACACAGGCGTTGCGCCGGCCAAGGTGGCCGTGCCTGCCATCCAGACGCGGCCATCAGCTCCCACGCCTGCGGCGCTGGCGTAGAGCGTGGAGCCTCCTGGCGCCATGTTCGGCAAGGTGGAGTAGTGGCGAGCAAAACGCACCAAGCCATTGGCGGACAGTCGCACCAAGCCGGCGTCGGTGACACTGCCATTCACGCTCAGCGCCATGCTCACCAGCACACCGCCATCGGCTTCCAGATTGATGCCCACGGGCGTTTCCGCATCGGTGAGAGTGGATGAGTAGGCATCCATGTCAACCAGCGATTCGCCACCCGATCCGAAGCCTGGATCCAGGCTGCCATCGCTACGAAGGCGCAATATCTGAAGTTGTCTCTCGCCACTGTCGCTGAAAATTTCGCGCGCGATCACGATGCGGCCATCGCCCATGCAGGCACCGATGGCCCGCTCACCGTTGCCCGCTGCCGCCATGAACACGGAGATGCGTGTCACTCTGCTCGCCACGTTGCCGTTGGCATCCACCAGCACGGAACCGATCTGTCCGGCATCCGGCGCAGCCACCAACCGCAACTGCCCGTTGGGCATGCTGCAAGATACGAAGGCCGACAGCGTGGTGTTGGCATCCTGCGGATCGGAAATGCTGGCGATGCCGTTGTCGCCGAAGCTGCGGTCGATGCCGCTGTTCTGCGCCAGAGCCGCGCCACAAAAGAAAAAGGCCGAAACCAGCCATGTGAACCTGCGCATCAGAAACACCTTGTTGGGAGAGTCGATGCAGGCTTACGCGGGATGGCGGAATTTCCTCCGGGCGCGGTTCAATGTTCGTTCAGCAAAACTCAGCGCATCAACCCGGCGGCCAGGTCAGGTGCCGACCTGCGAGCAAATGCAGGTGGATGTGGAACACGGTCTGGCCGCCGTGCTCGTTGCAGTTCATCACCACGCGGTAGCCATCGTCGGAAAAACCTTCCGCCTTGGCATACGCGGCAGCGGCGAGCATCAGGCGGCCGAGCAATTCGGCCTGTTCGGGCGTGGCATCGTTGAGCGTGGGGATGCGGGTTTTCGGGATGAACAGCACATGCGTCGGCGCTTTCGGATCGATGTCGCGGAAACCGAGCACGTAATCGTCCTCATGCACGATGCTGGCCGGGATTTCGCGTCGGATGATCTTGCCGAAGATGGTGTCGTTGGTGTCGCTCATGATGTTCTCGTTGCGTGATCTTGAAAGTCAGGTTGCGTCCTGACGCGCGCCGAAGGCGTGCGCAAGGGTGCCGCGATCGATGTACTCCAACTCGCCACCCAGCGGCACGCCATGCGCCAGCCGGCTCGGGCGCACGCCGTGCTGACGCGCCAACTGGGACAGGTAATGCGCCGTGGCTTCGCCCTCCACGGTGGGATTGGTGGCGATGATGAGTTCGCGCACTTCGCCTTCGGCCAAACGCGTCGCAAGCAAGTCCAGGCCCAATTCGCGCGGGCCAAGGCCATCGAGCGGAGAAAGCCGGCCAAGCAGCACGAAGTAGAAGCCGCGATAGCCCGTGGCCTGCTCGATGGCGAACTGGTCGGCGGGCATCTCCACCACGCACAGCAGCGACGCATCCCGGCTCTGGTTGGCGCAGACGGCGCAGGTTTCGGTATCGCTGAAATTGCGGCAACGCGCGCAGTTGCCGATGCCATCCATGGCTTCCTGCAGACGCTGCGCCAAACGGCGACCGCCATCGCGATTGCGCTCCAGCAGCTGGTGCGCCATGCGCTGCGCGGTACGCGCACCGACACCGGGCAGGCAGCGCAGGGCTTCGATCAGATCTTCGAGGCGGCGGGAGGAACTCATCGTGCGGCCATCATGCGCAACGTCTCGCCAGCGCGATCGCCGACTGCACCGCCGCCCGCGCCTGCGGGCTGTTTCTCCAGCAGGTCGAGCCGACCAGACCTGCGGCGCTTTGCACGATCTCGGCGACATCGGCCTGCGCCAGTTGCCGCAGCGAAGAAAAGCCGAGCTGTTCGAGCCGCAGGATCACCGTCGGGCCGACACCCTTCACGGCCAGCAGTGCATCGCGCTCGGAATCGGGAAAGCCCATGCCGGAGCCTCAGAACAGCCCCGGAATCTTCATGCCGGGCGGAATCGGCAGGCCTGCGGTGGCGCTGGACATACGCTTGCCGCTTTCCTCGTTGACCTTGTTGACGGCATCGTTGATGGCCGCGGCAATCAGGTCTTCCAGCATCTCCACGTCATCACCCACCGCGCTCTGGTCGATGCGCACGCGGCGCGCTTCCATTTTCCCGGTAAGCGTGACCTGCACCATGCCGCCACCGGCCTGGCCGGTGACTTCGAGCAGGGCCAGCTCTTCCTGCGCTTTTTGCAGGTTTTCCTGCATGCGCTGGGCTTGTTGCATCAGATTTCCGAGTTGTCCGCGCATCGCGGTATCTCCTTGAGAAAAAAATCAGTGTGGATCGCGTGGCCGGACGGATTCGACACGAATCTGTGCGCCTTCGTCCGTGAAGCTGCGCACCACCGGATCGGCGGCGAACGCTTCGCGTGCATCATCTTCCCGCGCCTGCATCTGGCGCCGCGTGCGATCGCCCAGTGTTTCGGTGTTCTGGCCCGCAGGCGTATTGCTGAATTCCAGCTTCGGCGCGTTCCCTAGCACCTGGCCCAAGGCGGTGCAGAGCTGGTTCACCAGCGATTCGGTGCGCAGGTAGTCGCACGCCGGCGGCAAATGGACTTTCACCCGGCCATCCCGGGCCTCGACGAAACGCAGGTTGCCGCCCAGTTCACGCACCGGGCCGGCGATGTCGCAGCGCTGCAATGCCTGCAACCAGCTTTCGTTGTCGGTGATCGACATTGCCGCCAATGAAGGCGCGGGACTCGCCGCAGGCGCAGGCTCACGCACGGGGGCCGGATGGTCGAGCGGTGGTTCGGCAATCGGCGGGCGCGCGGGTGGCACGGCTTCAGGCAGCGGACGTGGCGCAATGGCCGCCGGCGCGGCGGGCGCAGCATGGCTTGCGGCCGAAACCGATGCAGGCGCCGAAGCCATGGATTTCGGGATTCCCGATGATGGCGCGGTGCTGCTCGCGCCTGCCGGCTGGAACGCCAGCATCCGCAGCAAGGTCATCTCGAAACCCACCTGTGCGCTCGGGGCGATGTCCACATCGCGTCGCCCGAGTATGGCCATCTGGTACCAGAGCTGCACGGTTTCCGGGGCCAGCGCGGCGGCGAGAGATTCGACATCGATGCCCTCGGCCTGTGCCGGCGCGCCGGGAACCAGTTGACGCAACTGGATGCGGTGCAGCGCGTAGGCGAGCGCATCGAGCACGGCGGAAAAATCCGGCGAAAACCCGGCGATATCGGAAGCCACCTGCATCAGCCGCGCGCCATCGGCGGCAGCCAGTGCATCGAGCAAACCTGCGACCTGGGCGCGATCCACGGTACCGAGCATGCTGCGCACGTCGGCATCGTTGAGCGCGCCGCCACCGAAGGCAAGCGCTTGATCCAGCAACGAAAGGCCATCGCGCAGGCTGCCATCGGCGGCATGCGCCAGCTGGGTGATGGCGGCGTCTTCGGCGCTGACGTTTTCGGCATCGAGAATGTGGCGCATCTGGCCGAATATCTGCTCTTCGGTAAGACGGCGCAGGTTGAACTGAAGGCAGCGGCTCAGCACCGTGACCGGCAGTTTCTGCGGATCCGTGGTGGCCAGCAGGAACTTCACATGCTCGGGCGGCTCTTCCAGCGTCTTGAGCAACGCATTGAAGGCACTTTTCGACAGCATGTGGACTTCGTCGATCAGGTACACCTTGTAGCGGCCACGCGTGGGCAGGTACTGGGCGTTTTCGATGACCTCGCGCACATCGTCCACACCGGTGTTGGAGGCTGCGTCGATTTCCAGCAGATCGACGAAACGCCCCTGATCCACGGCCTGACAGATTTCGCACTGGCCGCACGGCTCTGCACCTATGCCCTGAACGCAATTCAGGCTCTTGGCGAAGATGCGGGCAATGGTGGTCTTGCCCACGCCGCGCGTACCGGTGAACAGGAACGCATGATGCACCCGCCCGGTTTCCAGCGCGTTGGAGAGCGCGCGCGCGACGTGTTCCTGACCCACCAGCTCGGAAAAACGCCGGGGTCGCCATTTGCGAGCAAGAACGAGATAGGACATGGCACCGGAGTCGGGAGGCGAACGACCATTGTGCCAACCCGCCCCGGCGCGGCCAAGCGGCGCGCTTCAGGCAACAAAAAACCCCTTGTCCGGCGAAGGGTTATCATCATCCGGCATTTCCGGTGCGGCGTTCTGCCAGTCGACGATCACGGCACGTGCGGCGGCAACATCCGCATCGGCCACCATCACCGCGATCAAACCCATCGCGGGCAGCTCGCCAATGGCACCGCTCAGGTACTCACCCCGCACGAACGCATCGATGCCGGCCTGCGCCAGCAGGCCTTTGACGAGGTGTGCTTCGATCAGGTTTTCCGGCTCGTAGACGACGCGCATGATGCGGCCACTCTAGCGCGTTGACGGCGCGATGGCGGGGCGGTGGCGCCGACGCGAAAACCAGGCGTGCAAGTCGTCCATCACGGTGTACGCCGCCGGCACCACGATCAGGCTCAACACCGTGGAGGTCATCAGGCCACCGATCACGGCAATCGCCATCGGGGCGCGGAAACTGGAATCGGCCGAAAGCCCCAGTGCCACCGGCGCCATGCCGGCGCTCATCGCCAACGTGGTCATGATGACCGGGCGGGCCCGTTTGCGGCAGGCGTCGAGCAGCGCATCGTGCTGGTTGAGGCCATGCTCGTGTTCTGCGATGACGGCGTAATCCACCAGCAGGATCGAATTTTTTGTGGCGATGCCGATCAGCATCAGCAAGCCGATCAAGGCCGGCAACGAGAGGGCGTTCTGGGTGACGAGCAGTGCACCGAAGGCGCCGCCCGCGCACAGCGGCACGGCGGTGAGGATGGTCACCGGCTGGAAGGCGTTGTTGAAAAGCAGCAGCAATACCGCATAGATGCACGCGATGCCCGCCGCCATCGCGAGCAGGAAGCCGACAAACAGCTCCACGAACACTTCTGCATCGCCGGAATTGAGGAAGCTCACGCCGGGCGGCAACTGCTGCACGCTGGACAGGCCTTCCACTTCCGCCATCACTTCGCCCAACGGACGCCCGTTGAGTTCGGCGCTGAGCGTGACGTTGCGCTGGCGCTGGTAGCGGGAAATCTGCGCCGGGCCGGCATCCAGACGAATATCGGCCACCGAGGACAACGGCACCGGGCCATCGCGTCCGGCGACACGCAATTGACCGATCAGGGCCGGCTCGGAAAGCGCCTCGCGCGGCAGACCAACGCGGATCGGAATCTGACGCTCGGGCAGATTCAACTTCGCCAGGCGCTGGGTGTAGTCGCCGGCCGTGGCAACACGCGCGGCTTCGGCGATGGCTTCAGTGGTGACACCGCGCTCGGCGGCACGCACCGGATCGGGCGCGATCACCACTTCCGGGCGCAACAGCGAGGCCGAGGAGGTGATGCTGCCCAAGCCGGAGATCGTGTGCAGATCGCGCTCCACCGCTTGTGCAGCTTCGGCAAGGCGTTGCGGATCATCGCCGGAGAGCACCAGTTGCATCAGTTCGCCCGGCTCGGTGCTCATGAAACTCACCCGCACGCCGGCCAGATCGTTGAGGCGCGCACGGGTTTCGCGCTCCAGATCCTTCTGGTGTCGCGCACGCCCGGCTGGATCACCCCAATCCAGAATCAGCGTGGCCTTGCGGGTTTCACCGACGCCGGTCTTGCCCGGATCACCCAGGTCCAGCGCATTGCCGACCGTGGTGTAGACCTGCCGAAGTTCTGGAATGTCCGTCAGCAAGGCGCGCGCGCGTTCGGCCACCGCGGTGGTTTCTTCGATGGCCGTGCCCGGCGGAAGCTCCAGACTCAGGTTGCTGCGGCCGAGATCGGATACCGGAATGAACGTTGCCGGGATCAGCGGCACCAGCGCGAGCGAGCCGATGAAGATGGCGAACGCGATCCACAGCGTGCGGGCGCGATGACGCAGTGCCGCATCCACCCAGCGCAGATACCAGCGCATCAGCCTGCCATCTTCGGTATGTTCGGGCTGCGGCTTGAGCTGATAGGCCGCGATCATCGGCGTGAGCAGACGCGCCACCATCAACGAGAACAGCACCGCAGTCGCCGCCGTCCAGCCAAATTCGCGGAAGAACTTGCCGGCGATGCCGGGCATGAAGGCCACCGGCACGAACACGGCCGCCAGCGTCATCGAGGTGGCGATGACAGCCAGGCCGATCTCCTGCGCGGCATCCAGCGCCGCCTGTTTCGGACTTTTGCCCATGCCCAGATGCCGGACGATGTTCTCCACCTCCACGATGGCATCGTCGACCAGGATGCCGACCACCACGGCAAGCGCCAGCAGCGTGATCATGTTCAGGCTGAAGCCGAACCAGTGCATCACCGCAAACGTGGGGATGATCGACAACGGCAGCGCCAACGCGGAAATCCAGGTGGCGCGCCAATCGCGCAGAAACAGGAACACCACCAACACGGCCAGCGCGCCGCCTTCCCACAGCATCGCCATGGAAGAGGAGTAGGAGCGCTCGGCTTCTTCGACGGTGGAAAACACCACATCGAAGACCATGCCCGGATGCTGCGCAGCCAGATCCGCGAGCACCTTGCGCACGCCATTGGCCACTTCCACTTCGCTGGAACCGCGCGCACGCAGCATCGAAAAGCCGACCACCGGCTCGCCGTCGAGCAATGCCGCCTCTGTCGGATCCGCCGCCGCATCGGCAACATGCGCCAGCGCCGACAATCGCACCGAGCGACCATCGGGCAAGGCAATCGGAAAATCGCGCAGGTCACGCGCATCGGCCACGGTGCCAACCGTGCGGATCACCTGCCGCTCGCCACCCCATTCGGCCTGACCTGCCGCACGCTCGACCTGGATGCGCGCCAATTGCTGGGAGATCTCGCCCGCGGTGATGCCGTAGCCGAGCAGCGCCGCCGGTTCAAGATCGATGCGTACTTCACGCTGGATGCCGCCCACGCGCGTCACCTGCGCAATGCCACGCACACCGAACAGCGCGCGCGTCACCGTGTCATCGACAAACCAGCTCAATTCGTCCGGTTGCCAACCGGGCGCATGCACGGCATACGCCAGCAATGTGCCGCCGGTGACGGCCACCTTGGCGATCACCGGCTCCTCGATATCACGCGGCAAGTCAATGCGGATGCGCGTGATGGCATCGCGTACATCGTCCAGTGCCGGTTCCAGGGGCGTTTCCAGATGGAATTCGACGAAGGTGATCGATTGGCCTTCAGTCACCGAGGAAATCGTGCGCTTGACGCCCTCCAGTGTCGCCACCGCGTTCTCGACACGGCGCGTGACCTCGGTTTCAAGTTGCGCCGGCGCAGCGCCGGGCAAGGCCACCGTAACGGTGACCATGGGGAACGCGATGTCCGGGAAGCGTGCGACCGGAAGCTGCTTGAAGGCATGCAGGCCCGCGATGCACAGCGCCACGAAAAGCAGGATCGCGGGAAGCGGACGATGGATCGCCCAGGCCGAGAAGTTCATGGCGTGGCCGCCGCATCGGCCACCACCCGCACGCGATCACCGTCACCGAGGAAGCCGGCACCGCGCTCGACCACACGCGAACCTTCTTCCAGCCCACCCAGCACTTCGATGCGCTGGCCGACGATGCGCCCGACTTCCACACGATGCCGGTGCACGCGCTCTTGTTCATCCACACCGAAGGCATACGCATGGCCATCGCGTCGCACGATGGACGCCAGCGGCACGCTCAATGCAGTCGATTGCCCCACATCGATGCGACCTTCAGCCACCATGCCGGCACGAAAACCACCCGGCACGGGCAGATCGGCATGCAGCAGCGCCGTGCGCGTGGCCGCATCCAGCCCCGGCGCAACCGCGCGCACGCGACCTTCGACGAGGCTGCCATCGGCGGCGCGCAAGCGCACCACCTGCCCGATGGCGATCTGCGGCAGCTCATCCTCCGACACCTGTGCGCGCCATTCCAATCGGTTCTGGCGGATCAGGCCGAGCAGGGCGACACCGGGCGAAACCACCTCACCGGGCTGGATCGCACGGCGCGAAATCACGCCGTCATCCGGCGCTTCCAGCGTGGTATAGGCAAGACGCAA
>JAEXRB010000309.1 GCA_023438325.1 Pseudomonadota bacterium
GCGATCGATGCCGGCGGCATCCAGGGCGGCGATGTCGTCGGAGGAAAAGCCGCGCACGCGTGCCAGTGTCAGCACGGTTTCGCGGGTGTGGCTCCAGACAATGGCCGGCACGTACAGATCGGCGGAATTTTCCCAGTGGCGACGCAGCACGCTGGCGTTGGCGCCTTCGCGTTGCAGATCCAGCTCTGCGTTGAGCGTGGCTTCGATTTCATCCACCACCGCGTTCGGGCGGATGCGGTTGGCGCGCGGGTGATGGCGCTCCACGAGATCTGCGAGTGTGCGCAACAACGCGATGTCGGCATCGATGCGGGCGTGGATGTCGGGGCGCAAGACCTTGACCACGACTTCGCTGCCATCGGCCAACGTGGCCGCGTGCACCTGGGCGATGGAGGCGGAGGCGAGGGGTTCGTCGTCGAAGCGGGTGAACAGATGGGCGATCGGCGCACCGAGCGCAGCTTCGATTTGATGGCGCGCGATGCCGGCATCGAACGGTGCGACCTGATCGCGCAGCAAGGCCAGCTCGTCGGCCACGTCGGGCGGCACGATGTCGCGCCGGGTGGACAGCACCTGCCCGAATTTGACGAAGATCGGCCCCAGTTCCTGCAAGGCCAGCCGCACGCGCGTGCCACGCGGCAGGTTGACGATGTCGGCTGCGCTGCGCGGTGCGAGCGGACGCAGCAACGCCAGGCGGCGTTCCAATGGTGTGCCGTCGAACAGCGCGTCGAGCCGGTAACGCAGCAGGGTGCGGCCGACGTGCCAGAGGCGCCGTGTGCCGCGCAGGCGTTTCAGCATGCGCCCGAATCCTTCGTCATGCGCTGCGACCCAGTGCCTGGGACAGTGCCGCGAGCACGCGATCCACGGCCTCGGGGCGGCTGGAGGCGCCCATCAAGCCAATGCGCCAGATTTTGCCGGCGAGTGGGCCAAGGCCGGCGCCGATTTCGATGTCGTGGTCGTTGAGCAGGCTGCGGCGCACGCCGGCTTCGTCCACCCCTTCGGGCACGATCACGGCATTGAGTTGCGGCAGGCGATAACGTGCGTCCACGAGCAGTTCGAGGCCGAGGCGCTGCAAGCCATCGTGCAGGCGATCATGATTGGCGCGGTGCCGTGCCCATGCGGTTTGCAGCCCTTCTTCGTGCAGCATCGTCAGCGACTCGTGCAACGCGTAGAGCATGTTGACCGGTGCGGTGTGGTGGTAGCTGCGTCCGCCCGCGCCATCCCAGTAGGCCATGACGAGGCTGAGGTCGAGGAACCAGCTTTGCACCGGCGTCTTGCGTGCTTTCAGCACCTCTGTGGCGCGGCTGCTGAAGCTGAGCGGCGAGAGGCCGGGAGGGGCGGAAAGGCATTTCTGCGAACCCGAATAGATGGCGTCGATGCCCCAGCCATCCACGTCCAGTTCGATGCCGCCCAGGCTGGTCACCGCATCGACGATGGACAGTGCACCGTGTTCGCGTGCGAGCCGGCACAGCGTAGCGGCATCCGAGCGCGCGCCAGTGGAAGTTTCCGCGTGCACGAAGGCCACGGCCTTGGCGCCGGGATTGGCACGCAATGCGGCTTCCACTTTTTCGGGATCGACGGGCTGGCCGAAGTCATCGTCCACCATCACCGGCGTAGCGCCCACACGCAGCACGTTCTCGCGCATGCGACCGCCGAAGACGCCGTTGCGACACACGATCACGGTGTCGCCGGGTTCGATCAGGTTGACGAAACAGGCCTCCATGCCGGCCGAGCCGGGCGCGGAGACGGGGATCGTCAGTGCGTTGCTGGTCTGGAAGGCATGGCGCAGCAATCCCTTGAGGGCGTCCATCATGCCGACGAAGGCTGGGTCAAGATGGCCGATGGTAGGGCGTGCGAGCGCGTCGAGAATGCGCTGCGGCACATCGGATGGGCCGGGGCCGAGCAGCAGGCGGCGGGGAGGATGGAAGCTGGGCATCGAACGGATCCGCAGGAATCGAGGCCGTTAGTGTAGGCCACGCGGCGCGTGTCGCGTTTGTCGGCCGGTGCGGCGTTCGGTCCGCCCAAAAGAAAAGCCCCGCAGGCCAGGGGGGGACCTGCGGGGCGGGCTGGAATCGGGCCAGGGGAGAGCCGGGATTCCAGCGGATCCACCCGAGGGGGGCAGGTGGATCACGGGTGGCGTTGCGTCCACCGTGTGCATAGATTAGCAAAACATACTGAAGGTTCCCTGAGTATTTCATGGCACCAAGGTCTAATTCAGGACGCATTCATTGCGCCGCCACCGGGGTGCCCACCATGCCGGAAGTCATGACCAGACAAGGGTTTTTGATAATAAGTTCACAATATACGAAAGAAAATGTTAAATAATGAGAGCCACGGTGACGGCCCGGGTGGAAGGCTCTCTTCAGGCGGTCGGGCGGCATCGAAATGCCGGGCGACGATCAATGCGCCTCGTCCCAGTTCCCACCGGTACCCACATCCACGACCAAGGGCACGCGAAGCTCGGCCGCACCCTGCATGCGCTGCCGCACCGCCTCGATCAGCGTATCGGTGAAGCCAGTATCGGCTTCGAATACCAGCTCGTCGTGTACCTGCATGATCATCCTTGCGTGTGCGTCATGCGGCGTCAGCCAGTCATGCACCTGGCGCATCGCGCGCTTGATGATGTCTGCCGCGGTGCCCTGCATCGGCGCGTTGATCGCGGCGCGTTCGGCGCCGGCCCGCTGGTTGGCGTTTCGTGAGGCAAACACGGTG
>JAEXRB010000128.1 GCA_023438325.1 Pseudomonadota bacterium
AACGAGGGCAGGACGCTTGCGGATTCGGAGGTGTGCAGGTGCTGCTGGATGAAAATGGCCAGGGCATCTGCATCGGGTGCTTCGGGCAGGCTCCAAAGGCCGTTCCAGACACCACGGCCCTCGCGCTTTTGCAACAGCACCCGGCCTTGCTCGTCGAAGGCCATGAGCATCGCGCATTCGCGGCGCGGGATGGCTTTGCCGGGTTTTGGCGTAGGCAGTTCGGCGGTGCGCTTGTCTCGCTGTGCAACGCAGTCGACATTGATCGGACACAGGAGGCAGGCGGGATTGGTGCGAGTGCAGACCGTGGCACCGATATCCATCAACGCCTGCGTGTAGTCGGGCAGGCGCTGTTGCGGCAGCAGGGATTGCGCCAGTTGCCACAGCGGGCGCTCGACCGCAGGCGTGCCGGGCCACCCGGCGATGCCGTGCCAGCGTGTCAGGACGCGCTTGACGTTGCCATCGAGGATGGGAAACGGCAGGCCGCAGGCTTGGGAAAGGATCGCGCCGGCAGTGGAGCGGCCGATGCCGGGCAAGGCCATGAGTGCGTCGAAATCCTCGGGCAGGCTGCCGCCGTGGTGTTCCATGCAGTGTTTCGCGCTGGCGTGCAGATTGCGGGCACGCGCGTAATAGCCAAGACCCGACCACAGCGCCATCACTTCGTCGGATGAAGCGGCGGCAAGGGCGGGCAGGCTCGGCAGCGCGTCGATGAAGCGCTGGAAGTAGGGAATGACCGATTGCACCTGCGTTTGTTGCAGCATGATTTCCGAAAGCCAGACGCGATACGCGCTGCGCGGATGCTGCCACGGCAGGTCGTGGCGGCCGTGCTGATCGAACCAGGTGAGAAGTCGCGGGGCGAAGGACTCAATGCTCGGCATCGGCATCGTCGGGCTGTGTCTTGATGCGGATGCCATGGGCCTCGATGGAACCGTACTGGAGGCGTTTGATGTCCATGCTGCCTCGCAGCGGTGGCAACGGGCTGGTGCGCTCGCCGCGCAGCCATGTGAGCGTGTCGTCGAGGGTGAAGGTACCGCGTGCGCCATCGTCGCCGCGCAGCAACGAAAAAGTGGCCGCGCCGGTGAGTGCGGTATCGCCGTCGTAGCGCAGCGAAAGGTTCACCGCGTCATCGTCCGAAGGCGGGAATGGCAGCGCCGGCCAGTTTTCCGGCCAAGGGGCGATCAGGCTGCGCAGGTCGAAGGCGAGCATCCCGGCAGGATTCCATATGGCCTCGCCCTCGATGTGCGGGCGCCATGCCGGCAGGGCATCCAGCACCATGTCCAGCGTCAATTCCGCAAGGCGCAGTGTGGCGCCATCGGTGTGCGGCGTGGTGCTCAACTGGAGCGCGAAGGGTTGCGACGCTTCGTTCTGCACCAGGTTTCCGCGCAAGGTCATGCGGGTGGCGATGCCGTCGCGCAAAGATGGCAGGGTGAGGTCGAGTGCATCCAGTGCCCAGTCATCGCCGTGGATGCGGCCATCGCGGATTTCCAGCGGTGCATCGAGGCTGGGCAGTCGCAATGGTGCTGGCGGGCCGGCTTCCTGGCCCTGGCTGAAAAATGCGAGTGTGGCGGGCAGGTCCAGTTGCGCCGAAATCAGGCGCAGGCCGCGCACGGAAACGTCCTGGCCACGCAGCGTCGACCACGGCAGGGCGGCCTCCACGCGTCCGGCGCGCAACAGCGGCCGGGTTGCGCCGGGTGCGGTGGCGGAAAGACCGGTCAGTTCGATGTGCAGATCTGGCCACAAGCCGATGTCGGCTGGCTCGTCGAGCGTCAGCGTCAGGCCGGTGACCTGCTCGGCCTGATGCAGCAGGAAGGCGCTGAGGCGTGCGGGTTGCAGCAGGGCGCGCAGCACGAGGAAGGCGATGCATGCCAGCGCAACGATCGCCAACACGACGATCCAGCGGCGGCGCGACCGGTGCATCGCCCCTCCGTCAGCGTGACACGAGCGATTCGGGCAGCAGCGCGTCCACGAAGGCATAGGGATCGAACGCACGCAGGTCGTGAACGCCCTCACCCAGGCCAACGTAGCGGATCGGCAGGCCGAACTCGCGCGCCAATGCGAAGATCACGCCGCCCTTGGCACTGCCATCGAGCTTGGTGACGATCAGGCCGCTGACGCCGGCAGCTTTCTGGAATTGACGCACCTGGCTGATCGCGTTCTGGCCGGTGGTGCCGTCGATCACTTGCAGCACTTCGTGCGGCGCGGTCGGGTCGATCTTGCCGAGTACGCGACGCACCTTGCCCAGTTCGTCCATCAATCCTTGCTGGGTATGCAGACGGCCAGCGGTATCGGCGATCAGGAGGTCGACGTTGCGTGCCTTGGCGGTTTGCAGCGCATCGAACACGACAGCAGCGGGATCGGCGCCGTTGGCTTGCGCCACGACGTGCACGCCGTTGCGCTCGCCCCAGGTTTTCAGTTGTTCGACCGCCGCGGCGCGGAAGGTGTCGCCGGCGGCGAGCATGATGCTCTTGCGTTCGTCCAGATAGCGGCGCGCAAGCTTGCCGATGGTGGTGGTTTTGCCGACGCCGTTGACGCCTACGGTCAGAATCACGAACGGCTTGGCGCCGGTGTAGATGTTGAGCGGCTCGGCCACCGGCACCAGCAAGGCGATCAACTCGCCGCGCAGGGCATCCAGCAGGCCGCGCGCATCGGAAAACGCGTTGCGCGCGATGCGCTGGCGCAAGTCCTCGATGATGAAAGTGGTGGCCGAAACGCCCACGTCCG
>JAEXRB010000011.1 GCA_023438325.1 Pseudomonadota bacterium
AGAGACTCCCACGCCGTGATCGATCATCAGCTCCGCGATTTCATCCCCATCCAGAAGTACGACTTTGGTGTCGATATTGGTAACGTAAGAACGTGCGTCGTTGGAGAAGGTGGATGTGGTCATGAACACTCCTTTCCTCGCGCGTTGACCCTGCAATGCACCCACGAACTTCTGAATTTCGGGGCGGCCCACACTGCCCTGCCAGCGTTTTGCTTGGATGTAGATGGTGTCCAAGCCGAGGCGATCTTCTTTGATGATGCCGTC
Organism: Pseudomonadota bacterium; assembly: GCA_023438325.1. Lineage (GTDB taxonomy): Bacteria > Pseudomonadota > Gammaproteobacteria > Xanthomonadales > Xanthomonadaceae > Denitratimonas. Next base: position 265 of record JAEXRB010000011.1, read on the forward strand.
GATGCCGCCATCGCCACTCTTTCCGATTCTTTCTCCCGCATCTTGCCGGGAACCGCCGTAACCCATCGAGACAAGCAGGTCGACGACGACTTGTTCAAAAAATGCGGGCGTTCCTCGTTGCAGACGCTCCTGAAGCTCTGCGGCCAGTTCGTTGCGAAGTGCCTCGTAGGCGTATTGCAATGTCTCGTCCGGGGTTCTTTCCGGAATCGTCATGGCCCCGGATTTGTTGGAGTCCCGAGATGCCTTCGATCTATAGAATTCCGCAAATCTGGGGATGGTCATCAGGTCTTCGGTGGAGAGTTCGTGCTTGCCTGACTCGATCAGTCGCCTGCCTGCATCGGTGGCAAAAAATATGCCGCGCTTCGGTTTGACCAGAAGTTCGGCTCGAGTCAGGTAGAAGCTTGCCCATCCGATGCGATTACGCAGTACGGTTTGCTGCCCGCTTGGGAGCCTGGCGTTGCGCTCGGTCTCGCTCAAAGCAAACTCATTGGCTAGAAGTTGTTCTGCCTCGATCAGGGTCTTGGCCTTCTCCGCTGCGGCAAGTCGCAACAGTGGCATGAGCAAGGTCTGGTAGTCAGGGATGCTCATTGAGTGGCCTCAGCCCAGCCCCATGCCCGCATCGCGCTGCTCTTTCAGGCGCTTTTCCAGATAGTGGATGTTCATGCCGCCCTGCTGGAAGCCCGGGTCGGCCATGATGCGTTGTTGCAGCGGGATGTTGGTCTTGATGCCGTCCACCACGGTTTCCGACAGCGCCACGCGCATGCGTGCGATGGCCTGTTCGCGGGTGGCGCCATGCACGATGAGCTTGCCGATCATCGAGTCGTAGTTCGGCGGCACCTTGTAGCCTTCGTAGATGTGGCTGTCCACGCGCACGCCGGGGCCGCCGGGTGGGTGGTAGTGGCGGATCAGGCCGGGGCAGGGCAGGAAGGTTTCCGGGTCCTCGGCGTTGATGCGGCACTCGATGGCGTGACCGCGCAGCACGATGTCTTCCTGCTTGATCGACAGCGGCCGACCCGCCGCGATGGCGAGCTGCTCGCAGACCAGATCGATGCCGGTGATGCGTTCGGTCACCGGATGTTCCACCTGGATGCGGGTGTTCATCTCGATGAAATAGAAGCGGCCATTCTCGAACAGGAACTCGAACGTGCCGGCGCCGCGATAGCCGATGCGGACGCAGGCTTCCACGCACACTTTTCCGATTTCGGCGCGCAGTTCCGGGGTGATGCCGGGCGCGGGCGCTTCTTCCACCACTTTCTGGTGGCGGCGTTGCATCGAGCAGTCGCGTTCACCCAGATGGATGGCATTGCCCTGACCGTCGGAAAGTACCTGGATTTCCACGTGACGTGGATTTTCCAGAAACTTTTCCATGTAGACCACGTCGTTGCCGAACGCGGCCTTGGCCTCGGATTTGGTGGTGGCGATGGCGCTGTGCAACGAGCCTTCCACGTGCACCACGCGCATGCCGCGTCCGCCGCCGCCGCCGGCCGCCTTGATGATGACCGGAAGGCCGATTTCGCGCGCGATCATGGCGTTTTTCAATGGGTCATCGCCGAGCGGGCCGCCGGAGCCGGGCACGCACGGCACACCGGCTTCCTTCATTGCGCGGATCGCGGCGACCTTGTCGCCCATCATGCGGATGGTGTCGGCCTTGGGGCCGACGAAGATGAAGCCGGAGCTTTCCACGCGCTCGGCGAAATCGGCGTTTTCCGCGAGGAAGCCGTAACCGGGGTGGATCGCCTGGGCGTCGGTGACTTCAGCCGCGGCGATGATGGCCGGGATGTTGAGGTAGCTTTCGGACGAAGGCGCGGGGCCGATGCAGACCGATTCATCGGCCATGGCCACGTGCTTGAGGTTGCGGTCCACGGTGGAATGGACGGCCACGGTTTTCAGGCCGAGCGTGTGGCAGGCGCGCAGGATGCGCAGCGCGATTTCGCCGCGGTTGGCGATGACGACTTTGTCGATCATGGCGCGACCGTCAGGAAATCACGAACAGGGGTTCGTCGAACTCGATCGGCTGGCCATTCGTGGCCAGGATGGCGGTGATGGTGCCGGCGATCTCCGCTTCGATCGGGTTGAACATCTTCATCGCCTCGATGATGGCGAGGGTGTCGCCGATTTTCACGCTCTGGCCGATGCTGACGAAGGGCGCAGCATCCGGGCTGGAAGCGGTATAGAACGTGCCGACCATCGGCGAGCGCTGGATCTGGCCGGGAGGCAGTTCGGCGGCGGCCTTGGAGACTTCGGCGGCAGGTGCCGACGGCGCGGCCGCTTGCGGGGCGGCTGCGGCCACCGGTGCCGGGGCGAAGGCCTGAAGCACTTGTGCCGGTGCGCCGGCGGTGGCGCGCGAGAGGCGTACGGATTCCTCGCCTTCCTTGATCTCGATCTCGGTGAGGTTGGATTCTTCGAGCAGGTCGATCAGTTTCTTGATTTTTCGCAGGTCCATGTCGGTTTCCGGTGCGTGCCCGCGCGCTGGCGCGAGGCGAAGGGTCAGGAGGATGTCTGGGGTGTTTCGAGGTGGCGGATCGCGGCGGCCATCGCCAATCCGTAGCTCAGCGGCCCGAAGCCGGCGATGACGCCGAGGGCGAGGTCGCTGAAATAACTGGTGTGGCGGAACGGTTCGCGCCGGTGCGGGTTGGACAAGTGCACCTCGATGAACGGCAGCGCCACTGCCGCCAGTGCGTCGCGGATGGCCACGCTGGTATGGGTGAAGGCGGCAGGATTGATCAGGATGAAGTCGGTGCCATCCGTGCGTGCGGCCTGGATGCGGTTCACCAGATCGTGCTCGGCATTGGACTGGAAGCTTTCCAGCGCGTGGCCATGTTCGCGGGCACGGGCGGCCAGATCGGCGTTGATCGTGTCCAGATCGGTGTGCCCGTAAATGCCCGGCTCGCGTGTGCCGAGCAGGTTCAAGTTGGGGCCGTGCAGGACGAGAAGATGCGCCATCGAAGCTCTGGATGATCCGCTGCGGGGCCGGCAGTGTGCGGCAGGTGCTGGGGCTTGTCCAGAAAATTTACGGAAGTTCGGCGAAATTGAGCGATTTAATCGACTGTTTGAATTTTTCCGGAAGAGCGGCGCTCGCCATCGGGTTTGCCGCGTTGCCTGTGCCTGGCAGTGTGCGATCCTCATGGCTGGAGGTGCCCGGTGCCGCCTCGCAGCGCAGCCTTGTCCGGGCGTCAGTCGGCCACCCAGCCTTCCAGTTCGCTGGCCCGGAACGCGCCGAGCTTGGTTTTCAGCAGGCTGCCATCGGCGCCGATCAGTACCGAATACGGCAAAACCCCACGGGTATTGCCGAGCAGTACGGAGCTGTCGTTGGGGCCGGAGGGTTCGATGTAGATCGGGAAGGACACTGGGTGGCGCATGAGAAAGTCCTTCACCTCGTCCGCATCGTCCAGCGCGATGCCGACCACGCGCACGCCGCTCGGGCCTTGTGCGTTGGCAAATGTCTCCAGCAGGGGCATTTCCTCCACGCAAGGCGGGCACCAGCTCGCCCAGTAGTTGATCAGCACGGGCTGCCCGGTGAATGGCAACGTATGCGGGTGGCCGTTCAGTCCGCTCAGTTGCAGCGGCGGCACGACATCGCCGAAGCCGATCACGGCGCGGCCATCGGGGGTGGTGGCCTGATGGCCCAGGATGTGGCGCAGTGCCCATTGCCCCGCCGGAGTGCCGAGTACCGCGCTCGGGCCCAGTGCAAGAACCGCCGCGCCGAGGCCTGCCATCGCGCCGACGAGGCCAAGCGTGCCGATCAGCACGACTTGCTTCCATGGCTTCATGGCGCGGTGTCCAATGCGTTCTCGACCGTGTCCAGCGTCAATACGGTGGGCAGCACGGCATCGGGTTGGCCCGGAACGATCACCACGTACAGCGGGACGCCGACCGAGCCGTGGGATTCAAGAAAGGCGGTGATGGCCGGATCCACGTTGGTCCAGTCGCCTTTCATGTACACCGCGTCATGGCGGGCGAGCAGGTCGCGGAAGCCGTCGGTGTCCAGTACGCGCTTTTCGTTGAATTTGCAGGTGACGCACCAGTCCGCCGTCATGTTGACGAATACGGTGCGACCTTCGGCGCGCAAGCTTTCGAGGCGTTCGGCGGAATAGGGAACCGAGCCATTCGTGGTGATCTGCTCCGCTGTGGGTGCGGCGAGCGCAGGAATCTTCCACAGCGGCCACAGCGCCACCGCGAGCAATGCCAGCGCCAATATGCGTGCGGCGATGCCGCCACCCCAGCGTGCCTTTTCCCAGCGCCACAAGGCCAGCGCCAGCACCACGATGCCGGCCAGCGCGTAGCCCAGCGCATCCACGCCGCGCTGTTGGCCGAGCACCCACAGCAGCCACACGGCGGTCAGGTACATCGGGAAGGCCAGAACCTGCTTGAGCGTTTCCATCCATGCGCCGGGGCGCGGCAGGCGCTGCGCCAGCGCCGGTACGAAGCCGATCACCAGGAAGGGCAAGGCCAGTCCGAGGCCTAGCGTTAGGAATACCGTCAACGCCAGCGCCGGCGAGGCGGTGAACGCGAAGGCCAGCGCCGACCCGACGAGCGGGCCGATGCACGGGCTGGCGACCACCACGGCCAGTACGCCGGTGAAGAAGTCGCCTGCCGCTCCGTTCTTGTTCGCCAGTCCCTGGCCCAGGCCCGCCAGGCTGGCACCGAAAGTGAACACGCCCGACAGGCTCAAGCCGACTGCGGCCATCAGATACGCCAGTGCCGCCACCACGACGGGTTGCTGCAACTGGAAGCCCCACCCCAGCGACAAGCCCAGTTGACGCAACGCCAGTACGGTCACGCCGAGCAAGGCGAAGCTCGCCAGCACGCCTACGGTGTACCAGAGCGCATGGCGGCGGGCTTTCTCGCGGCTCTCGCCACTTTGCGTCAGCGCCAGCGCCTTGAGCGAAAGCACCGGAAGCACACACGGCATCAGGTTCAGGATCAGGCCGCCGCCGAGTGCCAGCAACAGCGCCTTGAGCCACGTCGTCACGCCGGCAGGAGCTTCGCCGGGCTCTGCGGCGCTGGCGGGGGCGGCAGTGGAAACCAGTTGTTCGGGGCTGGCTTGCGGCAGTTCGATGCGTACCTGCCGGGTCATCGGCGGATAGCAGATGCCATCGGTCTGGCAGCCCTGGAAGGTGGCTTCCAGCGTGATCGGGCCGGCATCGCCTCGGCTGCGGCGCAGGCCTAGTGGCACTTCGATCTGGTCGAAATACACCACCACGTCGCCGAAGTGTTCGTCGCTATGCTGCACGCCCGCCGGCCACTGCGGCGTAGCCGGCTGCACGCCCTGCGTATCGGGAAGGCGGAAGCTGTTGCGGTCGCGATACAGGTAATAGCCGGGCGCCGGGGTGAAGCGCAGCAGCAATTCCACCGGAGAAACCGCAATGGCTTCGAACTGGAAGGCTTCTTCGGCCGGCAGCGGCGCATCGGCATCCATGCCGGCGGTGGGGGCATCCGTGCCGGTCAGGCCGCCGAGCGCGAAGCCGGATGCCGGGGCGGGTGCGGTGTTACCTAGGCCCAGTGGCAGCGAAGCATGGTTCGCCGTCGAGGCCGGTAGCGTTACCGTGACTTCACGCGATTGCGGCGGATAGCAGATGCCGGCATCGGCGCAACCTTGATAGCGGATGCGGAAGCGGGCTTCCTGCGCACCTGTCGTCACGACCTCGGGAAGCGTGGCGGTGACATGGTGGCGGTAAATTTCCACATCACCGAAAAATTCGTCGTTACGGGCTTCGCCGGCAGGAAGTTGCAGGGCTCCCGCACTGGCGCCGGGATCCAGCGGCTGTGCTGCGAAGCGATGGCGATACAGGTAGTAGCCCTCCGCGATGGCAAAGCGAAATTGCACCTCTCCGGCC